>CAYXAD010000030.1:6019-21284 GCA_964462965.1 uncultured Salinivenus sp. | reverse complement strand
TTCCTCCCTCTGGTCGTCAGTCGCTCAGAATGACCATGACTTAACGTATTAATGTCGATCTACTTAGAACGATTATACCTCGCAACGTGGGTTAAATAGAAGAATAGCTGACGTGAGCGGCGGAGACAATGGCCGCCTCAGCAGTACAGGTGAACTTCAGACGGAAAACGCTCTGAACCTCAAGCTAGGCGCCGGCCCGTGCTTTGGCGGGAGATTCTTCAGTCTCTCCGGAAGGCTCAGCAACCTCGATGGGACGCCCGAAGACGAAGAGGACCCCGACGAGCAGTACGGCCCCTACGCTCAGGCCAATCCACCAGGGCATGCCAAAACCGGCCGGGAGCGTTCCCAGAAGAAGGGCGACGAGGCCCACACTCATGGCGTACGGAAGCTGCGTCCGTACGTGCTCGATGTGATCGCAGCCGCTGGCCATCGACGAAAGAATGGTCGTGTCGGAGATCGGAGAGCAGTGGTCTCCCCACACCGATCCGGCCAGCACACACGACACCGACGAGTAGAGAACGTGATAGTGCTCCGGATCCGTCATCCCATTTCGGGCCAGGACCGCCCAAACCAAGGGAACCACGAGCGGCATCAAAATGCCCATTGTGCCCCAGCTCGAGCCTGTGGCGAACGCCGTCGCCGCGGCCAGCACAAAGATGAGCGCGGGAACCACTCCCGGGGGCAACGTCTCGCCGAGGACGGACACGAGGAAATCGGCCGTGTGTAGCACTTCCGTGATGGCCGAGAGCGCCCACGCCAGCACGAGAATGATCATGGCAAAGAGCATCGATTTGAGGCCTCCGTACCACGCCTCGACGGTCTGTTCGAGATCGAGAATGCCCTGGCTGATCGACATGACCGCCCCGGTCATCACCCCCAGAAGCGACCCCCACATGAGCGCCGTGTAGGAATCTGCCTCCCCGATGATGTCTTGCAGGGGAGCATCCGGGCCGGCCGCCTCCAAACCGGTTGCGTAGAGTCCCGCCAACACGGATCCGACGAGCACGACCACCGGAATGACGGCGTTCATGGCGCGGTGCGGAATGCCTTCAGGAGGCTCGAGCTCCTCCCCTTCCGAGGCAGCCGTGTCCACTTTGGCGTCCGGCCCCAACACCTCTCCCGTCGTACGTGCTCGTTTTTCCGCGTCGTACATCGGCCCGAAGTCCCGCCGCGAATAGGCCACGAGAAAGACGAAGAAGAGGGCCAGCAGGGGATAGAAGCTATAGAAGACCGAGTTGAGGAAGATCGAATAGGCCGCTTCACTGTATCCGTCAATGGTCCCGACGGCCGCGTCGATCAGTCCCACCTGGTACCCAATCCACGTCGTGACGAGGGCCAGCGCC
The DNA here is from genome assembly GCA_964462965.1 of uncultured Salinivenus sp. Taxonomy (GTDB): domain Bacteria; phylum Bacteroidota; class Rhodothermia; order Rhodothermales; family Salinibacteraceae; genus Salinibacter. Next base: position 19,941 of record CAYXAD010000030.1, on the reverse strand, counting down.
GAGATGGGCGCCGCCGTCGAGTCGACCACGTAGGCCAGTTTTTCGCGGGAGATCCGAAGGCGGTCCGTCACGGGCCGCATCGTGTTGCCGACGATGAGGGTGTTGGCGTAGTCGTCGAAGAAAATGCTCAACCCGAGGAGGCCGGTGGCCATCTGCCCGCGGCGCGAGTCACTGGCCCAGGCCGTGATGCGCTCGACGATGCCGAGCGTGCCTCCGTTCTTGGAGATAATTCCCACCATGCCGCCGATCATGAGCGAAAACAAGATAATGGCGGCATGCCCGGGGTCCGTGACGGCCTCCAGCACGTAGATCTCCAGCGTATCGAGAAGTCCCTTGAACGCTCCCCAGGGGGTCAAGCCAATGGCGAGGATCGCCCCAATCCACACGCCGAAGAAGAGCGCCGGGACGACCCGCCGATACACCAACGCGAGAGCAATCGCCAGCAGGGGCGGCAGGATGGACAACCATCCCGGAATGGACCGCACGTCGGCCTGCTGCAGGACAGTTCCGTCAGCCACAACTTCTACGGACACCGTTCCGCTCGACGGACTCGACACCTCGTCGCTCGTCCAGGCCCCGGCTTCCGCATCGTATTCCAGGGGCACAGAGGCACCATCCACCCGCACGGCCAACGCCCCCTCCTCGACCCCCGTCGAATCGCCCGGGACCGTCACCGAAAAGTCGAGGCCCGTCAGCACCGGATCGGGCACGTCGATGGGCCCTACGTCCTGTGCAGCTCCCCCCGGCGCAACCGCTCCCAGCAGACAAAGGAGCGTGACGATATGCGTAATCAGGAGACGGGACATTGGATGCACGTCATGTGTCACGAGTTGACGAGTCACGAGTTAATGCATGATGCAAGGTAGGAGGATACGCTGTCAGGCTATGACTTTGGATTCTTGCCTATGGAGCGGATGTAGCCGTTCAGCATTTTTCGAACTTCAACCAGGTCCGTAGAAATTTCGTTGCAACGAGCCTCGGGAAGTAGGTTTCGATTCTGTGCCTTTTTCAACCAAGTGATTGCTTCCTGAAGGGAACCGCGCGCATAGTAGCAGAACTTACGGTTTTCACCGTAATGATAGCGTCCATGCCCCTCACTTATATTCGCCGCTACCGAGTCTGCCGCCTGGACGAGTTGCTGGCCTATAGTATACCTAGCAAAAGAAGGCCATTCTTCCACCTCTGACCAAATTGTGTCTCCCAGTTTCATTGCACGTCTGTAAACACCCAAGTCACTCAATTCCATTGGCCTGTCTGCTTTTTTAGTTGTAAGGTGCACAATGCAGACAGATGAGAGCTGGAAATCTAACTTTGCTGGCTTTTTAGCTCATCAACTCATGACGCGTGACTCGTGACTCACCGAGTGCCAAAAATCCGGTCGCCGGCATCGCCGAGACCCGGCCGAATGAAGGCATTGTCGTCGAGCTCTCGATCGAGGGCGGCCGTTACGACAGAGACGTCCGGATGCACCTCCGCCAGCGTGTTCACCCCCTCCGGGGCCGCCACGAGACACGCAAAGGTAAACTGCGTTCCTCCTGCCTCCTTCAGGTGCGTGATGGCGTGGCTCGCACTTCCCCCCGTGGCCAACATGGGGTCGACAACGAACACGTGGGCGTCGTCCACGCCGCTGGGCACATTGCTGTAGTAATCCACGGGACGATACGTCTCCTCATCCCGCTGGAGACCGAGGTGCCCGACCCGCGCCTCCGGAAGGTACCGCACGAACCCATCGACCATCCCCAACCCCGCCCGCAGAATGGGCACCACCATTACCTGCGTAGCCACCTCATATCCGGTCGTCGACTCCAGCGGCGTCTCGATAGACACCTCTCGCAGCTCAATCTCCCGCATGGCCTCGTACGCGAGAATGGACGCTGCATTGGACACCGTTCGGCGAAACTGACCGTGCGACGTGTCCTTCCTGCGCAGGATGGTCAAATCCCGCTTCAGCAAGGGATGATCGACGATGGTGAGGGTATCAGTCATGGACCGGTAAACGGAAGACAAGCAGACGGAGAGACAAAACGGCCGGGGTGCCGATTTACGGCACCCCGACCCCCAATCGAATCACTCTCCTACGAACTCAGCTCGTCGTCAGGGCCAGAGCCCTCTGCAACCTTGAGCCACGGCTTCCGCGTGAAGTAATCGTCGGTCACCTCCTTAAGGGTGTCCGACAGCATGATCACGGCAATGAGATTGGGTACGATGACAATGCCGAGGGCAATGTCCCCAATGGTCCATATGGTCGTGACCGCCGTCACGGCCCCCGTAAAGTTCAGCACCAGGAAGCCAATCTTGTAGGGCAGCAGTGACCGCTCCCCGAACAGGTAGTAGGCACAGCGGTCGCCGTAGTAGCTCCACGAGATGGCCGTCGAGAAGGCGAAGAGGAGAACGCTAAGGACGACGATCAGGCCGCCCCAATCCCCCAGGGGAGACAAGCCCCGCTTGAAGGCCAGCTGCGTGAGGGGCGCCGAGCTTCGCACCCCCTGCCCGTAGAGCACCTGATGCTCGGTGCCGTTCTCGGCAATGGCGATCCCCTTCTCGGGATAGAGGGTCCCGGTGAAGGGATCGCGCAAGTCTTCTTCGTCCTCGCAGTCATTCACACAATTTGTGTAGAGCCGATTCACCACCGCTTCGCGCCAGGCGAACTGCGGATCCTCGTCGGGGTTCGTGACCTGCTGGGCTCCCTCCTCGATGCGAATCTCCTCCGGCGGGTCGACGTCTGCAAAAATTCCCCCCTCATCTTCGACCCGGTAAGAGACCTGCCCCGAGTCGAGCTCGAACTGAGTAGGAACAGGATCGCCCCAGGCCCCAGTCACCAGAATCACCAGGCACGTAAGCGTCACAATGCAGATGGTGTCGATAAACGGCTCCAACAGCGCCACGACCCCTTCGGACACGGGCTCCTCGGTCTTGGCTGCCGAGTGAGCAATCGGGGCCGATCCCTGGCCGGCCTCGTTGGAGAAGAGCCCCCGTTGGACTCCGTACGTAAAGGTAAAGATAAAGGCCCCAGCACCAGTCCCTGCCACCCCAGCCGTCGGACTAAACGCATTCGTGAAGATGCTCCCGAAGGTCGGGATGATTTGGTCGTAGTGGAAGGCCAGGATGACCAGCGCCCCAATCACGTAGACGGCCGCCATCACGGGAACGAGAACACTCGTCACCCGACCAATGGAACGCACCCCCCCGAGAATGACGACTCCGATTACGCTGGCCAAGACGAGACCGGAAAGCCAAAACGCAACGCCGAACTCCGTATTCATTACGTCAGCCACGACATTCGCCTGCACGGCATTTCCGGTGAGGAATGAGGTCACCATCAGCATGACGGCAAAGAAGATCGCCAGTGGTTTCCAGTTCTCCCCCAGTCCTTTCTCGATGTAGAACATCGGACCCCCGGCGATCGTCCCCTTCCAGGTTTGCTGCCACGTTCCCTTTTCTTCCTCGGTCGGCTCTTCAATGTTGCGATAGTACTGCGCGAGCGTCACCTCACTGAACTTGGTGGCCATGCCCAGAACTCCGGTGACCCACATCCAAAAGAGAGCCCCGGGACCTCCGAAGTGGACGGCAAGAGCAGCGCCCGCAATATTTCCAGTGCCAACGGTGGCCGACAGGGCCGTCGTGAGCGCCTGGAAGTGCGAGACGTCGCCCGGATCATCCGGGTCGTCATATTTGCCAGAGGTGACAGCCACCCCGTGTGCAAACCGACGGATCTGAACGAATGAGAGTCGAATGGTGAAGTAGATCCCTGCTCCGAGGAGCAGGAGAACAACCCACGGGACGTACTGCCCTTCCCCCACCGGAATCCCATAGGTCCAGACGAGGTCGTTAAGAAACTCTACAACGGTTTGAAACATAGATCGACTCGGTCGCGCGAGTAGGTGAGCGAACGAATGTATTCGGCTCCCAAATCACCAGCGCGGCGCCTCTGGAACGACGGTCCAGAGAGCGAGCTGCTTCAGGGAAACCGCTCCGGGGCTAGGGACGACGACGCAGCTGCCCTCTCCGAGCCCGTAGGAATATAGAAGCCGAACGTCATCTGCGCAACCGAACCGTGCCTCCCTGTCCCATTCTGGGAACCAAATGCCCGTTCGAAGCCTGCGTCTCGGAAGGGCTTACGATTTTTTTCATCTCCTCCTACGCGTGCTTCCCCCTCTCCACCTTCCATTGAAGGCACGTCTTCGGGCTCAGCGGTCCAGTCCAACGACGACGAATGACGAGGCGCGAGCCCACCAAATCGACCCTGCGGCTCCGCTCCCACAAGTCTCAAAACAACCGTGGGCTGATTACGAAGGAGCACATGTCCGAACTGTCCCGCGGTCGCTGCCGTGACCGGAGGGAACCAACGCCGCCTGGGGGCACGAGCGGACGAGTTGCCATTCATGCGTCATGAGTTGACGAGTCATCAGCCACAAGCCACCAGTCACGAGTGGCCGAGGGATGAGTTGATGAGGCATGAGGGCGCCCAACCGAGCCCTGAAGCATTCTGCGCCCCTCGGAAAAGAACCTCGGAGGATTGAGCTCCAAAAGTAACGCGGTCGGGAGCGCAAGACATCGGTCCCCTACAGCGTCTCCGGGTCGATTTCGACCACCTGGCCATTCATGAGGGCAAACGTCCGGGCCGGAAACGACTTAACGAGACGATAGTCGTGGGTTGCCATCAGTAGCGTCATTCCTTGCCGATGCAACTGCATGAGCAACTCCTGGATTTCGTCGGCAACCACGGGATCGAGATTCCCGGTCGGCTCGTCGGCCAGAAGCACCCACGGATCGTTTGCAATGGCCCGAGCAATGACGACCCGCTGTTGTTCGCCCCCGGAGAGTTCGTGGGGATAGTTGCCTCGTTTATGGCTGAGCCCCACGCGAGTGAGGGCCTTCAGCACGCGGCTCTTCACTTCCGATCGGTTCTTGCCGGTCGTGTAGAGCGCAAACGCTACATTCTCGTACGCACTACGGTCCGGCAAGAGCTGAAAGTCCTGGAACACCACCCCAATGGACCGACGCAGATACGGAATGTCCTTCTCATCCACGAGGTCCGAGCGATACTCTCCAATTCGAGCGACCCCCGAATCCGGAAACAGGTCCATGTACAGCAAGCGCAGGATGGTGCTCTTTCCACTTCCGGTGGGCCCTACGAGATAGGCCTTGTCGGACCGGTCGAGGTGAAAGGAAACGTCCTCGAGGACGGTACGACGCTCACCATTGGGCAAGCGAAAGGAGACGGTAACGTTTTTCAGATCAATCACTGCGCAGGACAGCCGTTGGAAAGAGCCGGAACCACCCCCAAGATCTCAGGACGAAAGAGAAGGATCAAGCCCCCGACGGGTTCTCGTCAGAATCTCGACGAAGAACCCAGTGGATACGGGTGCTTTGCTCGTCCGCCGGAGCAGTGCTAAAGTCGTCGTAGGAAGCAAGGACCGTCAGCGGAGACGCCTCCAGCAATGCCTGCATCTCCGAGAGAGAATACGCTCGTTGAATGTGACGCTCGCGAACGTGCCGCCCTCCGACTGACAGGTCGAAGGTCGTCTCGTGCAGGCGAGTAGCCGGGTCGTACGAGCTTTCTCGAACGTAGGAGAACGCATCCGTGGCCCCCTCATCCGCAAAGCACTCGTCGTCCATCGTAGAATTGGCCGGCGTGCTCTGGTCGACCACAGCGATCCCTCCCGGCCGAAGCAACCGAGACACCCTGCGGAAAAGCGCCGCAACACGCTCTTCCTCCAGTAGATAATTCAATCCATCATAGACGAGGACCACAGCATCTGCCGACGTTGAGCACCCAATGTCATCGAGGGTGGCCTCAGTAAAATTGGCGTGCGCACAGCGGATGGGACGTCCCAACACAGCAATCTTTTGTCGGGCGCGGCGCAACATAGCCTGGGAGCCATCGGTGAGGGTGTACCGGTACTCTCCCAGGGGCTGCAGTCGAACAGCGAGGGAGCCGGTCCCTCCACCGAGTTCCAGCACGTGCTTTACCCCCGTGCCGTGGCGACAGAGGAGCTCGTGGACATACTCGGCCCACATCTCATAGTCGACGTGACGCATGACGAAGTCATAGCCCAGTGCCAGGGCCGAATATGGCTCGACAGCCATAAGAGACAAACGACCGGTGCCGGAACAGTGAACGACGTTCTCCCGACCCGGCGGGAGACAATCTTTCAGGCGGCCGGCGCCTCGGGGGCTCGGCGGCGGTGCCGGGCAACGGCGACGGCAAGCTCAATTGCACTTCGCATGCTGCCCGGAAGAGCCATTCCCTTTCCGGCAATGCCGTGGGCCGTGCCGTGGTCGGGGGAGGTGCGTACGACGGAAAGACCCGCTGTAAAGTTCACACCATGATCGAATGCAAGGCCTTTGAAGGGGGCGAGGCCCTGATCGTGATACATGGCCAGGACGGCGTCATAATCGGCGTCGAGCTGGGTTCCAAAGAACCCATCCGCCGCAATGGGCCCCTCTACGTCAAGTCCCTCCTCCTGGGCCGTCTCCAGGGCAGGCCGAATCACCTCCTCTTCTTCGGGCCCAAACGCCCCACTCTCACCGGCGTGGGGATTCAGTCCGAGGACTGCAATCTTCGGGTCTTCGATCGCAAAATCCCCTCGCAGTGAGGCATCAAGCACCTGCAGCTTTTCGAGAATGGCGTCTTTGGTCACCGCCTGCGGGACGTCCGAGAGGGGAATGTGACTCGTGACGAGCCCCACGCGAAGCCCGCCTGCGACCATCATCATGGTAGGCTTGGGACTGTCCGTCCGCTCGGCGATGAACTCGGTGTGTCCCGGAACGTCGTATCCGGCCTGACGGATGGCATCTTTCGAAATGGGAGCGGTCACCATGGCATCCACCGTGCCTGCCAGACAGGCGTCGACGGCGCGTTCGACGGCGCGCATGGCCAAGCGACCCGCCTCGGCGGAGACCGCACCGAACGTCACGGGGGGCTTCTCCTCCTCAGTCACGTCGAGTACGGCCACGTCGCCGTGAGGCACCTCCTCCGGCACCGCATCCACGATGTGGATGTCTAGGTCCGAGAAGCCAAGCACGTCAGCATGGACCCGAAGAACGTGTGCCGACCCAATCAGAACAGGCGTCATGGACGGCATGAGGCTTGGATCGTGTAAACTCTTGAGCACGACCTCCGGCCCAATCCCATTCGGATCGCCCATGCTAATCGCAATCCGGGTCGGAGACCCATTCGGGGTTGGGGGTTCGGGACGCTGAAACGTGGGTCGCTGAATGTGCATGGTGAAAACCGTCAGGGTCGAATGGTGAAGAGGCAACGGAAAAAGCAGGAAGCAAGGGTCATGCCTGGCTGCGGGCAGCCACGTAGTTGTCCAGGTACGTCACGAGGAGCCGCACGCCAAAGCCGGTGCCGCCGGTCGGCAGATACGAATCGGAGTCGTCCCGAAAGGCCGGACCGGCAATGTCGAGATGCATCCAGGACACTCCGTCCACGAAATGCTCCAAAAACTTCCCCGCCGTAATCGCTCCGGCAGCGCGGCCACCGACGTTCTTCAGATCGGCGACGGGACTGTCGAGTTGCTGCTTGTAGTCGTCATACATGGGCAGCGGATGCACACGCTCGCCCGAACGCTCCCCGGCCCGCTGGATGGCATAAAGGCGCTCCGCAGCCTCGTCGGTCTCACTCGTCATCACAGCCGCCGCGTGCGAGCCCAAGGCCACGACCGACGACCCCGTGAGCGTCGCCACATCTACGACGAGCTCGGGGTCGAAGGTCGACGCGTAGGACAGTGCATCGGCCAGAAGCAAGCGCCCTTCGGCGTCTGTGTTCATCACCTCCACCGTGGCCCCCGAATGCATCCGCACGACGTCGCCCGGCACGTAGGCCTTGCGTCCGGGTCGGTTGTCGGTCGCGGGGAGCAGGCCGACCACGTGCAAAGGCACCTCCAGATCGGCCAGCGCTTCGAACACGCCGACGATGGCGGCTGCGCCCGCCATGTCGGACTTCATCTTGTCCATGGAGCCCTTCGTGTCCTTCAGCGACAGGCCGCCGGTATCGAATATCACCCCTTTGCCGACGAGCACCACCGGCTGCTCGTTGACCGCATCGTCGGGGGACCACGTCAGAATCGAAACGGCGGGCGGATCAAAGCTCCCGCGGTTGACTGCCAGCAGCCCGCCCATCCCCTCGTCCCGGATCCGCTCTTCGTCCCACGTCTCGACGGCATAGCCGTGTTCATCTCCCGAATCGGCCACGGCCCCGGCAAACTGACGGGCCGTCTTTTCGTGGGGGGAACGGTTCACCAGGTCTCGGGCCGTACAGGCCGCAGCGGCGAGGCGGTGCCCGCGCTCGGCTCCGTCCGTAATGGCAGCCTCGTCGTGATCGTCTCCCACGTACAACTGAACGGCCGACGGCCCCTCGAACCCGTCAGCCGTCTTGTATCGGCGATACCGATACCCGCCGAGGACGAAGCCTTCCACGAGCCCTTGGGCTCTCGACGCGTCATCAATGCCTTCCTCGACAGGCAACAGACAGGCAACCGATGTCGCTTCGTGCTCGAGGGCGACCTCGGCCCCGGCCGCGCCCGCCGTTCGAAGCGCCTCCGCATCGAGATCTGCCGCCGGCCCAAGCCCCAGAAAGGCCAGCCGGGAAGCCACCGTCCGCTCCGGATAGACCACGCGCGCGTCCCCGATTTCCCCATCAAAATCCGACACGGCCCGCTCGATCGCCGCCCCAAGACTTCCGGAAAGGGCTTCGACAAAGGGCTGGGCCGGCGCTTCGGTAAGCGGCAGCAAGAGGAGATCGACCTCTAGATCAGCCGGCGCATTCGTCGTCGTAGTAACGTCCATCGGATGCGGCACACTTGGAAACGAGCGACACGTGACAGAAGAAAAGCCGCAGGACCCAAATCATTGCCCATGCAGCTGCCAAACCTCCTCTCGAAATGATGAGGGAAAGCCGGTCCCGTATTCGTCACGTTAATTGCCGGTGACAATCAACGTCAACCCCCGGACCTCGGTGTTTCCCTCGGCTTCACACACAGAGCAACCAAAACGCTCGACCCAGGGTCGGAGATTAGTCAGAAGCTCCTTCCAGGAGTGCTTTCAGATAAGACCGGTCTTCGGGAGAAAGATCGCCCCCCGGGGTATGATGGGAATCAAACGAAATGTATTCGGACGCGGCTTCGATCACCTGTTCAATGACCTCTTCAAAGCTAGGCCCTTTCACGTACGCCCCTGCAGCATTGCGATGTCCTCCACCGTCGAAGTGACGAGCCCATTCGTCGACCCGCACGTCGGCCTCGGATCGGAAACTAATCTTGGCACCGTCGTCGGTTTCGGAAAAGAGCAAGGCCGCCTTGACCCCCTCGATCGAGAGTACATAGTTGACGAATCCCTTTTTGTCGTCCCAGGTAGCTCCCGTGTCTTCGACCATCCGCTGAGTCACGACGGAGTAGCCCAGCTGCCCGTTATAGCGGAGGCGAATGCGGTTGAGCATGCGACCGAGCAGCCGAAGTCCCGGCATGGACTTGCGATCATAGATCGTCTCGTGGATGGGTGCCGGCTGAATGTCCCCTCGCTCCAGTACATCCGCAACGACGCGGTGCAGGCGCGGCGTCACACTGCTGTACCGGAACGATCCGGTATCCGTCATGATGGCGGTGTAGAGACCGGTCGCAATCTCCCGATCGATGAGATCAGGGTCGATGTGCTCGATAATCTCGTAGATCAGCTCCCCGGTCGCGGCGGCCGTATTGCGAACGAACTGTACGTCGAACCACTGCTCCGGCTCGAGATGGTGATCGATGAGAACCGTGGTCGCAGCGGCCCCTCGCACCATCGAGCCCAGGCGGCCAAGACGCTCCTCGTCGTTGGTGTCGAGGACAAAGACGACATCGGCTTCGGCCAGGGCCTCGTGCTGGTGCAAAGAGCTATCGAAGACCTCGACCCGATCCGCTCCGGGCATCCAGTCAAGGCTATAGGGAAGCTCGTCGCTGTTGATCATCGCGACGGACTTCCCCAGCTTTTCCAAGAAGCCCCCCAGTGCGATCTGGGAGCCGAGCGCATCTCCGTCCGGACTCAGGTGCGTCGTGACGAAGAATCGCTCATTCTCCCGAATTAATGTACGTACGTCATCGAGCATGCGTCGCCTCCGGCGCTCAATAGTCGAGGTGGCGAGAATAGCTTTCCCTTTACGCAGGGCTATCGCAATGGGTTCACAGAAATGCTTTTCTCTCCGGGATCCCTGGATCTGCCCCCACGTGCAGGGGGTTGTTCCGCGCCAACTCCCGGACGCGACGCTGCGACAGTGAGAACTGCTCGAAATTGAGCGGATCGATCGACCCCCCGAAGGATCAGGAGATCGCACCGCAAATGTATTCAGCGCCTCGGTTTGACGCCCGACGAGTGCTCGGGCATTATTCTTCCTCGAGCCAGTCGGTATGGCTCCAGAGGCGATCTCGGACGTGTTCAGGCCGCTCCTGTCCCGGGGTGCCATCCGTTTCATATGCTTCGAGCACGGCGTCGGAATCGACAGGCCCAGAGGCGACTTCTTCCTCGGCGGCCTGCCGATATGCGGTGCGGAAGGGCACACCGTCGACCACGCGCTGGAGAGCGCGATGGGTTGCCAGGAGCTCCGCCGTACAGGCTGCCTCGGTCTTCTCAGGCTTAAAGGTCAAGGCGGAAACCACTTCTCGTAGGGCCGTCAGCACGTCACTCGTAAGCTGTACGCTGCGCAGCACGGCTGCCTTGGTGAGTTGAAGGTCGCGATGGTAGCCCCCCGGCAGATTCGACGATCCTGTGGCCAGCGACTGCAGTTCGGCCGTGAGGCGATGGTAATAGGCCCGTGCCAGCTCCAGCACGTCCGGATTCTTCTTCTGGGGCATAATGCTGCTGCCCGTGCAGTGCTCGTCCGGCAGGTCTACGAAATCAAACTCGGCGGTGGCAAAGAGGACAAGATCAGAGGCCATGCGATTGCAGGTGCCTCCAATCTGTGTGCAGGCGTGCGTCACATTCAGTTCGTGTTTGCCGCGAGTAAGCTGGACCCCGGTCACGTGCGTCTGCACATCCCGAAATCCGAGGCGCTCGGCGACCGCCTTGCGTGGGAGGTCGAGCTCCGGCACCCCGTAGCCCGCCGCACTTCCGAGGGGCGACACGTTGACGTGCTCGCGGGCCTGTCGAAGGACGTCGAGGTCGGCCGCCAGGGTTTCCGCGTATCCCAGGGCCCAGAGCGCCACCGTCGACGGCATCGCCCGCTGCAGGTGGGTGTAGCCCGGCATCAACACGTTCGGATGCCGCTCGGCCAGTGCACAGAGCTCCTCGGCCAGGGCGGACACCCGTCCCCCGATCCGGGCGAGGGCGTCCCGAAGATAGAGGCGAAGAGCCGCCAGGACCTGGTCGTTCCGCGAGCGCCCCGTGTGCAGCTTGCGTCCTACGTCGCCGGCCCGATCGGTGACGAAGTGCTCGATTACGGTGTGACAGTCTTCGTCCTCGGGCTCGACGGTCACCTCGCCGTGTTCGAATGCTTCGAGCAGATCGTCGAGGGCGGTCTCGATCTGTTGAAGCTCGTCGTCGGAGAGCACGTCGATCTGACGGAGGCCCCAGGCATGAGCCCGGGTGGCGCGGACATCGTACGGAAGGAGCCGCCGGTCCCACCTGTAATCTTCACCGACGGTAAAGCGGGTCACCCAGTCGTCGGTCGCAGCGCCGTCTGTCGTCGTGCCGTTGTGCCAGAGGGGCTTGGTCATGGGACGTCGAGTATAGGAGTGATTGGGTGTGTGGGGTTTGGGAGTGTACGCGGCTCCAAACGTTTCTATCGCCCTCATACCCCCTTACTCCCAGACATCTGTACGTTCTATTGCGATAGAGAATTCTCTCATCTATCAATCCAATAACTACGCCAGATCGGGATCGTAGTACGCCTGGATGAGATCTTGATAAACCTTCACGGCCTGTTCGACCTCGGAGACGTCGATTCGTTCGCCGCTGGTGTGGGAGCGTTCGCTGTCGCCGGGGCCGAGCTTCACGGCGGGAAGGTCATGGAGGAAGACCCAGTCCGAGGCCGTCGGAGAGCCGAACGGCGTGCCGTCGGGACAGGCGGCCTGGGCCGCCTGGGCGATGCGGCTGTCGGGCGACGTCGAACACGGGACGAGGCGGTCACTGTACACCTCCACCTCTTCGTCGACGGCCTCCCGGACGATCGAGACGATTTCGTCGTGGGTGTAGGCCGGCGTCGTGCGAATGTCGACGGTGAAGACGCAGTGCTCGGGCACCACGTTGTGGGCCGAGCCTCCCTCGATGGTGGTCACCGTCTTGGTCGGTGTGCCGACGTGTGGATCCACCCGATCCAGGGTCACCTCTTCCAATTGGCGGATGGCGGCCATCGCGGCGGGGATGGCATTGTCTCCCAAATGAGGACGCCCTGCGTGGGCGGAGGTCCCATGCGCATGGATTTTCAAAATTAATAGCCCCTTCTGCGCCACGCACGGCTGGAGGCTCGTCGGCTCGCCCACGACGGCTGCGTCGAGCGTCGGGAGGTGTGGGCGCAAATCCTGGAGGCCGTTGGCCGGGCCGCCGGTCTCCTCGAAGGTCGTAAGGCCCACGATGACCCGGCCATTGGTGGGGGTCCATCCGTCCTCGGCGAGGGTGAGCAGCGCCGTCGTCATGGCCGCGCCGCTGGCCTTCGCATCCACGCTGCCGCGCCCATACAGCACCTCCTCGACCTCGACTGGGTCAAACGGGTCGTACGGATGATCGCTGGAGGGCGGCACGACGTCGAGGTGCGAGTTGAGCAGGAGCGCGTCGTCGCCGTCGCCGAGCGAAAAGGCGACGTTGTCGTCGAGGCGGAGCACGTCGAGTCCGGCCTGCCGAACGTGAGTCTCCACGAAGTCGGCGATGGCGGCCTCTTCGCCGCTGAGGGACGGGAACCGGATGAGCTCTTTCAGAAACCCGAGTGCGTCGGTGGGGGCGATGGTGGCGTTCGGCATTGTGGTTGGGGATGGGATTGGGGTGTGGGAGTGTGTGAGTTTGGAAGTGCGGGAGGGGTAGTCTCTTCTCCTCTTGGCAATAAATCTGGATTTCGTCGTACGTGGCACGTCTCAGGTTGTACGCCTCCTGTTCAAGGGTGGATGTCTTCAATTAGACCACGACCTCCGTGGCACGCGACTGCGACAGCAGATCATCGGCCGCGCAAACGAAGGCCCGCTCCACGCCGTTTTCGAGCGCATCGAGGGCCGTCTCGACCTTGACGCGCATGCCCCCCTCGATCCATCCGTCGGCCACCCCCTGGGCGGCGGTCTCGGTGTCGCACGTGGCCAGGCGTGACGTCGGATCGTCGGCCTTTCGCCGTACGCCGCCCGCTCCGGTCACAAAGAGGAGCCGCTGGGCGTCGAGGGCCCCCGCCAGCGCACAGGCCACCGTGTCGGCATTGACGTTGTAGAGCTGCCCCTCCTCATCGATGCCGAGCGGGGCCACGACGGGTACGAGGTTCTGACCCGCGAGCTCTTCTACAAGACTGGGATCCACGGCCTCAATGTCGCCGACCCAGCCGAAGTCGACCGTTTCGCCGTCGATCTGCCAGTTGGGCCGCTCCGACACCCGAACGAGGGTGGCGTCGGCGCCGGACAGCCCGACGGCGGTCAGGCCATGTGACTGAGCCTGGGCGACCAGCTGCGTGTTGAGGGTCCCGCACATGGCCCACTGCGCAATCTCGAGGTCGAGGTCGGTCGTGATGCGACGCCCCTGCACCGTTTCGGGGGTGTGCCCGAGGCGATCGGCGAGGTCGCTCATCTGCTTGCCTCCGCCGTGTACGAGCACCACCGGGACCTCCTCCTGAAGCGACTGGATGGCGGGCCAGAGCGCCTCCATGCTCTCGGAATCCTCCAGAAGGGAGCCGCTGATCTTGACGACGATTGGGCTGCTCTTTTCGTCATTCATTGGCGATCTTGACTGCTAGTGCTGCTCTGTGAGTGTGTGCA
>CAYXAD010000030.1:4654-5919 GCA_964462965.1 uncultured Salinivenus sp. | reverse complement strand
TCTGCGCGTGGAGGCGATACTCCGCCTGATCGAGGTGGAGGGCATGGGGGCCATCGAGCACAGCGTCGTCCGCCACGACGTTGCGGCGGACGGGCAGACAGTGCATGAAGGCCCCATCTCCAGTTTGATTCATATGCTCCTCGGAGATGCACCAGTCTGAGTGGGCTTCCCGGGCGGCTACCTCCTGCTCCGGCTCCTCGTACATCAGCGGACCGCCCCACGACTTGGCGTACACCACGTCGGCTCCGTCAACAGCCGCCTCCAGGTCGTCGGTCGTAGTGACGGTGCTCCCCTGCTGGGCGGCCAGGCTCTGCGCCTCCTCCATCACGGAATCATCGAGGGCGTGCGTTTCGGGCCGGGCCACGGTGACGTCCATCCCGCAGCGCGCCGCCATCCGGAGGGCCGAGTTTGGGACGGCCATCGGCAGGGCCTTGGGGTGCGTCGTCCAGGACAACACGAAGCGCTTGTCGGCAAAATTTCCCTCGAAGCGGTCGGCGAGCACCGCGGCATCGGCGAGGGCCTGGCAGGGATGCGCCCAGGCCGACTCCAGATTGAGGACGGGCACCGTTGCGACGTCGGCCACCGTCTGGATGAGCTCATCCCGCGCATCGGCGTCGTAGTCCGTCCCCGAGGCAAAAACGCGGACGCCGAGGGCATCGTGATAGCGCGAGAGCACACCAAAGGCCTCCTGCACGTGCTCCGCTGCATCCCCGTCCATAACAGCCCCCGCCTCCCACTCCAGGGTCCAGCTCCCATTTCCCGGAACCAGGGTGGTGCTGTGCGCCCCGAGGTGGGCCGCTGCTCCTTCCATGGACGTCCGGGTCCGAAGCGACGGATTCATAAACACGAGGCCGATCGACTTGCCGGCCGCGCCCCCCACCCCTCGCGTGTCGTCTCGTCGATGCTCGACTGCCGCATGCAGGAGGCGCGACCACACCGCCTCCGACAGGTCATCCACTCGAAGGACGTGCCGAAGATCGGCCGTCGTGGAAGCAGAAGCGGAATCTATATGGGAACAGGCAGTCGACATCGTGACGAACAGAGAGAGTAGATGACAAATACAGCGAGAAGATTTTCAGTGCATCGAGGCAAAGAACTGCCTCCCTGCACTCACAGTTACCCCACCTCAGCCGGCTGAGGGGTTTCTTTTAGGGTGTCCCTTAAGGCGTCGGCAAACACGTCCACGTCTTCGTCCGACGTCGTGAGCGGGGGCATCAAACGCATCACGTGAGGGTCCTTCGACCCACCGGCCAGCACCCCGCGAG
>CAYXAD010000030.1:0-4554 GCA_964462965.1 uncultured Salinivenus sp. | reverse complement strand
GTCTCGGCCACCGGTTCCGAGACGAGCACGGCGCTCACCGGAACGCCCGCGCCGAGGCTCTTGGCCAGTGTGATGAGGTCCGGGGTCACCCCAAACTGCTCGGCCATCGAGAACGTCCCCGTCCGGCCCACGCCCGTTTGAACCTCGTCAAAGATGAGCAACGTGTCGTGGGCATCACACAGGGTTCGCACCTTTTGAACGAAGGCGTCCGGCGCCACCCGCATGCCCGCAATGCTCTGGATGGGTTCGAGGATGACGGCCGCGACGTCCTCGGTCGTCAGGGCGTCCTCCACAGCCGCCACGTCCCCAAAGGGAACGAAGTGTGTGTCCGGCAACACGTCTTTATACGGCTCGCGATAGGTCTCTCCATGAGTGACGGCGAGGCTCCCCAGGGTCCGCCCGTGGAATCCCTTCTCCATCGCCACGATGCCGGACCGGCCGGTGACGGTCCGGGCAAGCTTCAACGCGGTCTCGTTGGCTTCCGAGCCCGAGTTGGCAAAAAAGACCTGGGACAGTCCATCGGGCGCGAGTGTGGTGAGCCGCTCGGCCGCCTCGGCCCGCACAGAGTTGTGTGCCACATTCGAATAAAAGAGCAGCTGTTCGGCCTGCGCCTGCACGGCCTCCACGACCCGCGACGGAGAGTGGCCGAGCAGGGCCACGCAGTGTCCCCCGTAGAAGTCGAGGTATCGGTTGCCCTCGGCATCCCAGACGTAGCTCCCTTCCCCTCTTTCGAGAGCCAGGGGCATCTTGTCGTAGGTTGGAATTTCCAGTGCTTGCTCGATTTGAATCGTCTCGGTGGTAGTCATTGGGAGTGCTGATTTCAATCAAAAACATTTCGAGACCGCAGACCGCCGGGGGCCGTCCGCCGTCACTCTGTCAGGCGGTTTCAACTGCCGATTCCGGAAGGAGTCCAACAGTCTCGGGCAGTCCTAGCGCCCGGTTCAAATTCTGAACGGCCTGGCTGGCAGCGCCCTTGAGCAGATTGTCGAGGGCAAAACCGACGACCAAGGTCTCCCCCTGCACCGTCCAGCCGAGGTCACAGAAGGGAGTATGTACCGCCGGCTGCAACGACGGAAGGGCATTGGGAGAGCACCGCACAAAAGGGGCGTCGTCGTATGCCTCCACAAACGCGTCCGTCACCGCGTCCGCCGGGACATTCCCCTCCCACTGGAGCTGTGCCGTCCCCCAGATTCCACGAGTCCAGGGCCCCGAGGCGGGCACGAACGTAAGGTCGATGTGCGACCCGAGGGTTTGCAGGATCTCCGGCTCGTGCTGATGAGCGAGCACCTTATAGGGACGCACGTTGCCGTCCCGGGTGGGAAAGTGGGTCGCCGGCGAGGGCGTCGCCCCGGACCCCGAAGCTCCGGTCAGGGCCGTGACGTGGACGGACAGGGGCACGTCGAAGGCGGCCAGTGGGGCGAGGGCCAGGGCAATGCCGGTCGCGTAGCAGCCGGGATTGGCCACCAGTGGTGTCGGAGAGACCTCGTCGGTCCACTCGGGCAGCCCATAGGTGGCCTGAGTCAGGAGCTCGGGGGCCGGATGCTCGACGTCAAACCATTCCGGGTAGACCGACGGATCGTCGAACCGAAAGTCGGCGCTGAGGTCCACGATCGGCCCACCGAAGCCCTCGTCCCTGAGCTCCGGCACGAGCTGCATGCTCTGCCCGTGCTCACCGGCTACGAGGATCGCCTCCAGCCCATCCAGCCCCAGCGCGTCGGGCGCACAAAAATTGTGATCGACCTGCCCGCGGAGCGACGGATGCGCGGCAGAGACCGGCTCCCCGGCAAAGGTACGGCTGGTTACCGACGCGAGCGTCACCTCCGGGTGACCGGCCAGCAGGCGCACCAGTTCGCCCCCCACATACCCAGCGCCGTGGAGAACTCCCACGCGAGGCGAAGCCGCTGTCGATTGAGAGGCAGTGTGAGTCGAAGTCGGGGTCGAACGCGTCATGGACATCGAAAAACGTTATTGCGTGGGAAAAAGGAGGGCTGTCGCTTAGGAAGTCACAGCCAGTTCTTCCTCCGACGGCGAGTCCGTCGGTGGGGTGGAGCACGGCTCTGTGCTCGCCTCGTCCGAAAAGACCGAACGGGGAAGGGCCTGCACAACTTCATCGACGAGCGTGGAGCTCTGCTGGAGCGCGTTGAGGGCCGTAATGCCGAGCCGCTGTTTGACGTACCGCCGGCCGACGTCGTTGTCGGTCACGGGACCGGTCACGGCCGTGATCGACGTCTGGTACCGTTCCCGAAACGTTTTAGCGGCCGCCCAAGCCCCAGATAGATCCGTGGCCGTAACGACATGCGCCTCGATGAACGACTGAAGCTCCATATCCGTCAACAGGTCGTCTACGCCGTAGTACCCCACGAAGCCGTCGCCCATTTCCGCTACAATGACGTCGAGGTCTTCCGTCTCATTGAGGTGTTGGATGACGCCCTTTGCAATCGGGGTAATCGCGTCCTCCACGGTACAGGCGATGCCTGCATCGGTAAACGTCGAGACAGCCGTCGCGCCGTGCTCCTGCATCCGACGCACGTCCCGCATCAGAGAGGCCCCGGTCAATTTGGCGGCTCCCACGCGAAGCCCCATCTCTGAAAGCCCCTTCACGATGACGCTCGCCGCCTGGGTCTTGCCGGTGTCCATGGCCGTACCGCTCACATTGATGATCGGGACCGACGTTGTCAGACGATGAACCATCTCGAGGGCCCCCTCCTGAATCCGGGCGTGAACCCAATGGCCGTTTCGCTTCACCATCACGGCCCCCAGTACTTCCACGGGCAGGGCCGGCCCCAAAGTGGGATGGCCGGCCGTGCACTCTCCGACGAGCCCGCCCAGGTTGAGGACGTGCAGCGTATCTCCCGGATCGACCTGTCTCGGAACACGACCGCTGTACCCTTTCAGTGCCTGACGACCACTGAGCGCTCCGACGAGGACGTCGCCTTCTTCGATGTGGCGAAAAACGCCGTCCGCACACTCGACCTCGTCGTACTGCTCCTTTTCAGCGAGGGCACGAACCGCCACCAGATACCCGTGCTGGGCTACCACGTACGGGGAGAGGGTTGCAGGCGAGGAGACCGGACAGTGAGCCGTGCTCGAAGCAACTTTGTCAACGGAACACGTCGAGAGGGCATTATTCGGCATGGGAGGAAAAGGGCAAGGCGGTACAGATCGACGAGAAAATGCTACAGTGCAGTCGGCTCCGGCACGGCGGACGGGCTCTCTGCCTCTTCTCGGGCTTTCGCAGCGAGCTTCGACGGCACGGCGGCGAGAGTCGTGAAGCCGCTCGCGTCGCGGCCGTCCCAGAGGGCGTTCGTCTCCCCATACGTGGCCGTGTCCGCATCGAACATGGAATGAGGGCTGTCCACCCCTTGCACCTGGACATTGCCCTTGAAGAGCTGGAGGGTAACGGTCCCGGTGACCACGTCCTGACTCCGATCGAGAAAGGCCTCTACGTCCCGCATCACCGGATCGAAATACTGTCCTTCGTGCATCAGGCGGCCGTAAAACGAGCCCATCTGCTCCTTTTGCACCTGCTGCCACTTCGAGAGAACCACCTTCTCGAGCTCCCGATGAGCGGTAATGAGAATGTGGGCCGCCGGGGCTTCGAAGCCGATCCGCCCCTTGATGCCCAGGATGGTGTCTCCGACGTGAATGTCCCGACCGACCCCGTGTTGACCGCCGATTTGGTTCAGGGTCTCCACGAGTTCGACGGCCGGCAGGCCTTCACCGTCGAGGGACACGGGCAGACCTTCCTCGAAAGTGACTGTGAGGGTCTGTGGGGCGTCGGGCGCCTCCTGAGGCGGAACCGTGTCGGGATAGGCGTCTTCCGGGAGGGGCTTCTCGGCGGTGAGGGTTTCCTGCCCGCCAATCGTCGTGCCCCACAGCCCGCGGTTGATCGAGTAGTCCGTAGTACCGGCCGGGACGGAAAAGCCCCGCTCTTTGAGGTAGGCAGTCGAGTCTTCCCGGCTCAACCCCAACCGCCGGATGGGAGCAAGAACGTCGAGGTCGTCTCCCCCCACCAGCTGAAGCGACACGTCGAAGCGGACCTGGTCGTTGCCGGCGCCGGTCGAGCCGTGTGCAACCGTCGTCGCTCCAACCTCGTGGGCCAGCTCAGCCACAGCCTGAGCCTGTACGACTCGCTCGGGCCCCACACACAGCGGATATACGCCGCCGCGGAGCACATTGCCCTTGATCAGGTAGCTGAGGTGCTCGTCGAACAGTCGCTGCTTCGCATCAACGAAGCGATGCGTGTACGCCCCGAGCTCCGACGCTCGGGCCTCGATGGCCGCCCGATCTTCGTCGGTCACGCCCCCGGTGTCCACCGTCACGGTGTGTACCGGCTCTTCGTAAGTCTCTTGGAGGTATGGGACGCAGAAGGAGGTGTCGAGCCCCCCGCTAAAGGCAAGAACAATGGCCATGGGTCATCAAAATTTTTCGTGCGACAAACAAAAAAGGCGCTGGCTCGCGAGGAACCAGCGCCTATTAGGGGCAGCAATGCTGCGTCAAATGTCAGAAGGTGCTCCGATCATCTGACGCCCGGGACGCCGATTCCAACGCAGA
>CAYXAD010000029.1:19535-21327 GCA_964462965.1 uncultured Salinivenus sp. | reverse complement strand
TTGTGGGGCGGGTGAACGATGCTACCGTGGCACCTCGTTACCTTCCCAAAACACGTAGCAGGAACGCTGGATCGGGATTCGTTGAGGGCTGGACGTAATGTATAAGACGTGAAGGTGCTGTTCGCCTGGTGATCACAGATTCACGGATCACGTTTCATGTGCAGTGAGAAGGGCGAACGGAGTATCCCCCAAAATGAAAGTTGACGTTTCCCTCAAAATGCGAATCACGCCTCACGCAATACGAAATACGCACTAACCCATGCCTAACACCAAGCGTGCCCGTCTTGATTCCGCCTCTGCCTCCAACAAGGCGCACACCTACCGGGTGAAGAACGTCTTCCGCACGGTGCAGGGAGAAGGCTTCTGGGTGGGACGGCCGGCGGTGTTCGTGCGGCTGGTGGGCTGCAACATGTGGAGCGGCTACGAGACCGACCGTGAACGGGACGCCGAGCGCACCGGGGCCGACTGCCCGCTGTGGTGCGACACCGACTTTACCAAGGAAGGGGCCATGGATCTAACGGCCGAACAGCTCACTACTCGCATGGGAGAGGTGGGCGACGAGATCGACTTCTGCGTCCTTACCGGAGGCGAGCCCTGTCTCCAGGCCGACGCTGCGATGATCCGGGCTCTACACGAGGCCGGCTATGAGGTGGCGGTGGAGACGAACGGGACGGTTTGCCTTCAAGATGCCTTTTGGGAGGAGAGCACCGGCAAGGTCTGCCCCCCGGACTGGATCACCTGCAGCCCGAAGCTCCCCGAGGCCGAGCTCGTCTTAGAACGCTTCGACGAGCTCAAGCTCATTGTGCCAGACTATCGCCCGGACGACTACGCGCAGTTCGCCGAGCGAGCTACGCTTCATCAACTGAACGGTCGTCAGCGGCGGGTACTTTGGGTGCAGCCTGAGGACGGACCGCGGCTGGAGGCGGCGAAAGACGTGGCCGTCGAGCTCGCGTTGGAGCATCCCGAATGGCGCGTCAGCACACAGACGCACAAGGTGCTGGGGGTGGAGTGAGGAGCCGGACGCTTGCAACTTTTCTCGAAGGCAGAGACTTGATTGCCTTGATGTTCGGGTATTGCTGGGAATGTGTAGGGTAGGGTGTGTGGGCGTATGGGGGTGGTACCGTTCTACCTTGAAGCGGAGAAAGAATTCATCTGAGGACGGGTAGCGTTGGATTGTTTTCTGTTACTGTGAACATGGTTCCACCCTGAAATGACCGTTTTCATTATCGGGGGCACTGGCTTTATTGGACGACACGTGACGAGGCGTCTCGTGGCAGCCGGACACGAGGTCACCGTTTTCCATCGGGGGCAGACGACCCCCCAACTCCCAGGGGCGGTCACGACGGTGCATGCGTCGCGGGACGACAGGGAGGCGCTCCGTACGGCCCTCGATGTGGAGGGTCCCGATGTGGTTGTGGACGTAATCCCATACACCGAGGCGCAGGCACAGGCGCTGGTAGAGATCGCGACGGGGCGGACCCATCGGCTCGTCGTGCTTAGCAGTGGCGATGTCTACCGTCAGTACGATGGACTACGGGGGCAGTCCAATGAACCGCCCGATCCCGTTCCCCTCACGGAGGATGCTCCACTTCGCTCGTCCCGGTACCCGTACAGGGGATCTGAGGCCGACTTTGCGTTCACCCATGACTACGACAAAATTCTCGTCGAAGAGCAGGTGCGGGCGGGGGAGGTGCCGGCCACGATCCTTCGACTACCGAAGGTCTACGGCCCCGGGGACGGGCAGCATCACGTGGGAGGCTATTTGACCCGATTGCACAAAGCAGATGCTGAG
>CAYXAD010000029.1:0-19525 GCA_964462965.1 uncultured Salinivenus sp. | reverse complement strand
CATCACGTCGGGGACGCTCTGAACCGTCTCCAAACGGCAGAGGAGACACTCGTGCTGGGCGAACAACAGGCGCAGTGGCGATGGTCGCGCGGATACGTTGAAAACGTCGCTGCGGCCATCGTGCAGGCCATTGCCAATGAGGACGCCGCTGGGCGCACATACAACGTCGGCGAACCGGATGCATTGCCGGAAGCGACGTGGGTGCGGCGGGTGGCGGCGGCTGCAGGCGTATCGACGTCACTCCGAACCGTAGCTGACTCACAAGTTGAGCAGGCGCCTCCGTTCGATTGGGCCTATGACCTCGCGACCGATACCCGTCGCCTTCGAACGGAGCTGGCCGTTGCGGAACCGATTTCGCACGAAGAGGCACTGGCCCGGACGGTAGCGTGGGAACGAGACACGGGGTCACTTGCGGAGGCCTAATCGCTCTTGACGACCGTCCAGTACAGATCCACGCTCTTTTGTCGGAGGTCGTCCAGCGTGCCGTCGTTTTCGATCACGTAGTCGGCCCGGCGGCGGAGTTCGTCCTGCGGGAGCTGGTGGCGCATTCGAGCACGCACCTGCTCGGGAGACGCGTCGTCCCGGTCGGCCACCCAGGCGATGCGGTCTTCGTCCGGCGCCACGACGGCAACCACGGCGTCGACGTGCGCCGCTCCGCCGGCTTCAAAGAGGAGGGCGGCTTCGTGAACGAGCAAATCGATCCCTTCCTCCTTCGCTTGGGCCTTTGCGTCGTCGAATGCCTCGAAGACGCGCGGGTGGACGATTGCATTCAGACGTTCGAGTTGTTTGTCGTCGGTGAAGACCTGATCGGCCAGATAGGTGCGGTCGAGCGAGCCGTCATCCCCGTATGCATCTTGCCCAAACGCGTCCACGATGGCGTCCTTCACGGCCGCGTCTTCCCGCATCAGGCGCTTGGCTTCGATGTCTGCGTAGAAGACACGTGCTCCCTTTTCTTCCAGGAAGCCACAGACCGTGGTCTTTCCGCTGCCGATGCCTCCCGTGACCCCCAACGTTTTCACAGTGATGAATGCGGATTGTGGAATTTGGAATGCGGAATCAGGAGAATAATTACCTTGATGAGTGTGGACATAAAGTCCCCATTCCACACTCCCCATTCCTCAATCGGAATCATCCGGGCGGCCAGTCCATGCTGCGGCCACCGAGCAGGTGGAGGTGAAGGTGATAGACCGATTGCCCCCCGTCGTCGCCGCAGTTGATGACGGTGCGATAGCCGCTGTCTAAGCCTTCCTCCTGGGCGATGTCGCGAGCCACGAGGTAAAGATGGCCGACGAGCTCTTTGTCCTCGTCTGTCAGGTCGTCGATCGACGGAATGGGCTTTCGAGGGACAATGAGGATGTGCGTGGGGGCCTGCGGGTTAATGTCCCGAAAGGCCACACACTGATCGTCCTCGTGGACGATGTCGGCGTCCACTTCTCGATCGATGATTTTCTGGAAGATGGTTTTCTCGGACATGACAGGATCTTCAGTCCGTGAACAGGATCGAAGGGGTGGGATCTCAGAGCAATTTCTCACCACAGTATACCGGTGAGAGGAAGCGAATCACAAGAGAGGAGGTCGGCCCGGAAAGCACAAAGATAGGGGACAACACGACCCCGGGTGATCTATACAACACAAAACGGACGTGGTCTTTCCGACGGTTCTCGCTCATCTATGTCCACCGTGTACATTACGCGCAAGGTTCATTTTAACGCCGCTCATCGGCTG
Source organism: uncultured Salinivenus sp. (assembly GCA_964462965.1). Taxonomy (GTDB): domain Bacteria; phylum Bacteroidota; class Rhodothermia; order Rhodothermales; family Salinibacteraceae; genus Salinibacter. The sequence continues at coordinate 17,800 of CAYXAD010000029.1, read as the reverse complement.
CACAATCCCGACAAGTCGGAGTCCTGGAATCGGGAGACCTTTGGCAAGTGTAACAATCCCAACTGGCACGGACACAACTATGAACTGGAGGTCACGGTGGCCGGCGAACCCGATGACGAGACCGGGTACGTCGTCGACCTGGCTGCGCTGAAGGACATTCTGCACGAGCGGATTGTTGAGAAGGTGGACCACAAAAACCTGAACCGGGAGGTCGATTTTCTCGACGACGTCATTCCGTCGACGGAGAACTTCGCCGTGGCCATCTGGAATGAGCTGGAAGGGACGTTGCCGGCCGGTCGGCTTCACTCCGTGAGGCTCTACGAAACCCCGCGCAACTTTGTCGAGTATCGGGGCGAGTAGCGTGGGCCCTCTTTCTCCACAAGCTCTCTCACTGCCGCAGTTCCTGCAATGGCTGAAAAGAAGATTCATTCGGGTCTCCGGGCAAATGGAGCCCCCGACGGCGTTCCACCGAAGCTCTACGAACGTCGGGACCTCTACGACGAGGAGACGTCCGACGCGTTAACGGAGCACATCGAGTCGATTCTGGACATTTTGGGCGAGGACCCAGAGCGAGAGGGATTGGCCGATACGCCCAAGCGTGTGGCACGGGCTTACCAGTTCCTCATGCACGGATACGCCCTTGATCCGAAGGAAATTCTCCGTCAGGCCGTCTTTGAAGAGGCGTATGACGAGATGATTTTGGTCAAGGACATCGAGGTGTATTCGCTCTGCGAGCACCACATGCTCCCCTTTTACGGAAAGGCACATGTGGCCTACATTCCGGACGGAAAGATCGTCGGCCTCAGCAAGATTCCCCGAACGGTCGACGTTTTTGCCCGGCGGCTGCAGGTGCAGGAACGTCTCACGCTCCAAATCCGCGACGCCATCGACGAGGTCATCGAACCGATGGGAACCGCCGTGGTGATCGAAGCCAAGCACCTCTGCATGATGATGCGTGGAGCCGAGAAGCAAAACTCGATGACCACGACGAGCTCTGTCAGCGGCGAATTCGACGAACATCCCACCCGCGCAGAGTTCATGCGCCTCATCCACGCCACCGAATAAGAATGTGGATTTTGGATTGTGGATTTGGGAATGAGAGAAACAAAAACTCTATTTTGATGCTGAGAAATTCCTCACTCCGCATTCCAAATTCCAAAATCGCTTATGGTTGTCGTTGTTACGGGAGCAAGTCAGGGGATCGGTCGGGCCATTGCCGAGGCGTTTGCCACCGAGGAGGGCGCCCAGGTGGCCCTCGTGGCTCGGACCCGCTCGACGTTGGAGACCGTAGCCGAAAACTGCCGCGCCCAGGGAGGCGAGGCGCTCGTCGTCCCCACGGACGTGGCCGACGAGGCAGCTGTGGAGGACATGGCCGAGACCGTGCGGGACGAGTGGGGCGTGCCGGATGTGCTCGTCAATAACGCCGGAATCTTTCGGTATGCTCCAATCGACGAGCTCACCCTGGACGGTTTTCGCGAACAGATCGACGTCAACCTGACGGGCGCGTTCGCCGTCACTCAGGCCTTTCTCCCCGCCATGCGCGAGCGTGGACAGGGACACCTCTTCTACATGGGTTCGGTGGCGTCCATCATGGCCTATCCCGGCAATGCAGGCTATTGTGCCGCAAAGCACGGAATGCGCGGTTTGGCCCGGGTCGTTCGAGAAGAGACGAAGGACGAAGGTCTTCGCGTGACGACGGTGCTGCCGGGGGCCACGTGGACGTCGACGTGGGAGGGAATTGACCTGCCCGAGGAGCGCTTTATGCCCCCCGAAGACGTCGCCCGGGCCGTGGTCGATGCCTATCACCTCTCCGATCGCACGGTGCTCGAAGAGCTGATCCTTCGGCCGCAGGAGGGGGACGTGTAACGGATTGCTGAAGGGTTCTCTAGGTGGGTACCTGCCCGGCGTACCAGCCGAGCTTGTAGCCCCAGAAGCCGATGTCGAAGGGAAGCGCGAGTCCCCAGTAGTAGATGAAGAACGTGCCGCCCACGAGGAGGGCGAGTCCGCTCACCAGACGCGGCTGATACGGTTTCGTTTGGGCCCATCGGCTGAGCCGAGGCCCGGCGCCCCAGATGAGAAGGGCGAAGAGAAGCATCATCAGAAGGACCTGTCCGGCGCCCTGCACCATCATCACACCGGCACCATAGAGCGGGCTCCCCGCCTCGGCTGCGTAGCTCAGAAACTGTCGAAAGACCGGGAATGGGCGGCCAACAGCGAAGAGGCCGACCATCCCTCCTAACAGGCCTGCTTTCATTGTCGGGTGGGCGAAGAAGGCACGGGTACCTTCCGAGAAGGTACGGCTCCAACGCTCAAGGAGGCCGAGCTCGAAGAGACTCCATCCAACCATGATGCTTCCGAGGGCCGTGAAGACGACCTGGGCCTGAGTGAGACGCACGGAGCGCGCGTTTAGGGCCTCCACGCCCTGCGGACCCAGAACCCCAATGACCAAGCCGTAGAGTCCACAGATGGCGAGCACGCCCCCGAGAAATGCTCCTGCAACGTGAGTGAGCCGGACTGTCGCTCCCGCGTTCTCTGTTGAGCAGGCAAGGCCCGGCAGCATGGCAAAAACCACACAGTTGCACGCTGTAAAGGTGGCTGCCAGTCCTGCCACGGCGGCAAAGAGAACGCCGAAGAACGAACCGCGACTTGCATAGCTTCCGGCGAGCTCTGCCGTGTCCCCGATCGTTCCACCGGCAATAATCTCTTTGCCGAAGCCGTCGACGAGGTGGTAGTTCCAGAAGCCGGCAATCAGGATTCCGAGCACCACCGCGCCCACAACGTACGAGAGGATGCGCCGGGTGGGCAGAACCTCACGGGGGTTCTCTGACAATATGGTCGCCGCAGAATCAGCTGAAGAGGGCATTGAGGTCTGTGAAGCAGATTAGCAGTCCAGAGCACGTCGACACATCGAGGGAGAGATCGACGCCACGCATCCTTTTGAAGGAACGGTCCTCCCTAGACATGTGCAAAATCCATGCGGCGGAAGCACCATTTCGGCAGATGCCTCATGGGAAGGAGCGTAGAGCTCGATTCACGAAGAAGAGAGTCGATCGTCGGGCAGCCACGCCCATTCCAAGCTGCTCGAAACCAGGGACGTGTCGTCGTCGAGAGCCGAGAGGGTCACCTCGACCTCCACTCGGCCGATGGGATTAGAACGGATGCGGGAGGACTCTTCTTCTGTCAAAGTGGCCTCGGCCTGTACCGAGTGCTGAGCAAAGCGCTCGAAAGACACGTCCATCGTGCGCAGAAGCGGAGAGGAGGCCGGCGGCACGTTGAGGGCAACCACGAGTCCCGAGGCCGTCTCCGCCAGCAGAGCAAGGGCTGCTGCGTGGAGGCCACCGAGATGGTTGCGGAGGGAAGGGCGGTTGTCGAGGCAGACGGCCACTCGAGTGGCCGTGTACGCCTGAATGTAGCACCCAGTCGTGGCGACGAAGGGGATGACCTCCCCCACGGCCTGCGTCACGAGAGGGCGACGGAGGTGCGGCGGAACGCCACTATATCGATTGGCAATGTCGGCAAAGGGATTGGTAGAAGGCATGAAAGGTGGAGGGGAGCAATTCGAGGGACTTGTGGGAGAGGGCAACTCAAACATCTTTCCTCAACGGACAAAGGGAGGGGCGGGGGCTGTTCGTACGGGGGAGAGGTTTCTTCTTCGTTACCAATTTGCCCCGTCGAATTGATTAGGAAGAGAACGTATTGGATCATGGCTCGTAAGGGGTCCTCCCGTCAGTCCCTTATCCTCAGAATTTCGAAATTACGTGGTGACTCACACCATGTCCAGTACGGTGCGTACAGAATCTGCTCTGGAGGAATTAGAGCGTCTTATTGTCGAAAAGATGCCCATCACGGAGCACCTGGAGTTTACCCTGGCTGCCGACGAAGAAGGGCGCTTACGTGCGTCGGCCCCTCTGAAACCCAATGAAAACCACATGGGCAGTGCCTTTGGGGGCAGTCTCAGCATGCTGGCGACTGTGACCGGATGGGCCATGACGCATCAGGTCGTTCAGGAGGCCATGGAGGACGTCCGCAAGCGCGTGGAGGTGATCATTCAGGAGAGCGATATCGAGTATCTTCGGCCGGTCTACGAAAACATTTCTGTTATCTGTGAGCCTCCTGACGAGGAAGCGTTAAATCGCTTTGAGCGGATGCTGGATCGCTGGGGAAAGGCTCGCCTCGATCTGAAGTGCAAGATCGACGCCGCGGGAGAGCGAGCCGTCACGTTCATCGGTCGCTACGTGGCCCTGGCGGGGGATGAGGCCCAAAATGGCAATACGTAGCGTTGCGTTGATTCCGAGGAGGGCTTTGACCGCACCCCCAGATCTTTTCAGCGGTCTGTTTAGTCGTTTGGTGTTCTGAATGAGACGGAAATCTGCGGGGTGAGGTAGGGGCTTTTGTCCGTCTCCTAAAGCATTTCTTCGTACATCCGATACGACGTCTGCGTCATCCCCAGGGATTCGTATGTCTCGCGGGCAGTTTCATTGTCTTTTTCGACGTAGAGTCGGAGCCCACATACCCTCGTTGCCCGTTGGGCTCGCTCACGGACCGCTCGGTGCAGGGCTGTGTATACGCCCGTCCGGCGGGCCTCTGGGCGCACGTAGACGCTCTGAATCCACCAGAAGGTGCCGTTGCGCCAGTCGCTCCACTCCGTGGTAGTCATGAGGGAGCCGACGATCTCTTCGTTGCGGACGGCGACGAGATAAAATCCCTGGTCACGATCGGAGAGCATCGTCTCAACCCCTGCCTGGACCGTGTCTGGATCCAGGCGTTTGTTTTCGGTTTCCTGGGCCATGGCTTCGTTGAAGCCAACCAGGACGTCGGTGTCGTCCGCCGTAGCGGTGCGAATGGTGAGGTCTGCGGGCATAGAAAAAGATGGAGTAGAGGAAGGAAACCGAGCGCTTTGGGTCCGAAGGGCAATCCTAGCGTAGAGGGAGCAGTCTGAACACATCTTCCGGCAGGGCCGAAGGGCTCCTTCCTACACCCAGTCCCCTCTCTCGTTTTCCCGTCATTGTCATCGAATGAGAGGGAAGTAGGAGATTCGTCTCTTGATAAGAGAATCTGCCTACGACCACCCTGTCAGACTCAGATTCGACCCAGCCGGTGAGTCTGTCGAGTCGAAGAACTCCCGGAGTGCAGGCTGCGGCGGCGGTGTCGTCGAACAGCTCCCCGCCAGAGGAGAGTCTTCAGGGGCCATATCACCTCATTATAGAAATCTATCCGTCCTCTCTTCTCCTGTCTTTGGTCGCTTTCTCTGAATTCCGGTGTCCGGTATCGGAAGGATGTTACGTCTATATAGGAAAGCGCCTCAGTGAAACCCTGTTTCGCTGCAATAAATCTCTGATATGAACAAGGCAGATCGGAGGTCAGGACTCTTTTTTTTGAAGATACAATGCAGTCCTAGGTCTCTATCAGTGTCTTGTTTGAGCACAACTCACGAACACTTACCAAATCAGAATAAATATGAATACCAGATCTCACATTGTCCATTGGGGACTCTCTCTTCTCCTCCTGTTTGCGCTCACCGGCTGTGACCTTTTTGGGTCAGACGATGACGATTCGCCAGCTGCAGAGGAGGTCGTTGTCGTTGGAACTCAGGTAGGGCAAGACTTTCAGTCGTCCGGGCAGTTCGGCCTCTCCGCGACCCCTCTCGACGAAGGAAGGAACTCGATTTTGTCAGAGAATGTGGGTGCGGAGGTAGAGATTAGACACCCTGGCTCCTCCGAATCTGGAGCTACGATGAAAAGCCACATTACTACTTCGGTGGAAATCAAACGCGTGAACGATCCCTCTAATAACCCCCTTGCTGCCTCCCTCGTTTTTGATGCGAGTGGCAGTCTGGTTGGGGCCGATCCGGACAGCATCCGGATTGACGGCGGAAAAGCCTTTATCGACGAGCTCAGGTCCATTGGACGCGACTACGAAGCGGCTGTTTTTGAGTACTCCTCCGCGCTCTTTTCCTCGTGCACTCCGACTCCAAATCCCCCCTTTGGCTGCTCGTTCATGTGGCACGACTTCAGCGATAACGCCGAGGCCTTAAAAGACTCCATTGAGAACGTCCGTGCCAGTGGAGGCACTCCCACATACGGATCGTTGCTCGAGGTTCTCGGCTACTCTGAAGCACAGCGTCCAAAAGACAACTACGAGAAGGCAATCGTTCTCTTTTCCGACGGCTATCCGAACCCCTCGGATCTGAGGGCCCGACGGGATACAGTGTGCAATGTGGAAATTCCTGAAAAGGAATCTCCTGTTTGGACCGTGGGACTGGGGCCCGGAAACGATCATCCGGATGAACCGAACACAGATCCCAATGCCGTCAACGAGATGAACCGGCTGGCGTCCTGCTCGGATCAGGGAGGAGCTTACGTTGGCATCGATCCCAACAATCCCCGTGAGTCCATTGAGGATAGCTTCTCTGGCTTTGCGACGGCCTCAGCCCAGGGATCTATTACCTTCAACGTTCAGATCATCGATGGCCTCGATGAGTTTAAGGCAGGCGACACTGTAGAAGGGACGTTGCGAGTCGAGTCGGGGGGACAAACCGTTGAAGGTCCCTTCTCCTTCCGCGTTCCTGAATCCGACAATTCTGCCGAAGCCTTCCACTACGCCTGGTAAGGTCCTCTTTACTTTCCGCGTCTCGTTCCTTCCCCACTGGGTCCGCCTCGAAGGACCCAGTGGGGATTTGGAATGTTAATTCAAAATGTTAATTCAAGACGTGGGAAATTTATCACGCAGGAGTAAAAGACTGGAGAGGCATGAAACGGAGGGAGCAGAGTCAGTCGGAGGTCCGGCTCAGCTTGTGAGCCTGACGGGTCGGTTCCGGAATTTTGTAGCGAGGGCTGCAGTCGAGCGTCAATGCGGCGGCCTCTTCGAGGGTGCAGCGGTGGCCGACACTGACGTAGACGGGGTTGACGTCCGTTCGGGTGCGCAGCACGAGCCCAATGGTTTCGCCCTCGTCCACCAGGGGACAGCGACTTCCTTTCTCGGGGGCGAGCGATCCCTGTCGGCGTCCGGTGAGGCGAGACTTTGCCACGCCGAGGGCAGGGTGGTCGAGTAGCACCCCGAGGTGACAGGCCAGGCCGAAGCGTCGCGGATGTGCGTAGCCGTGGCTGTCGGTCATAAATACGTCCGGCGTCTCCTGGAGCTGCTCCAGGGCCGGAAGGAGAGCGGGCATCTCACGAAAGCTCAAGAGGCCGGGCACGTAGGGGAAGGGGACGTCGCATCGATGGATGGCTTGCTCGACAACCGTGAGGCTCGACAGTTCCAGGACCGTGACGGCTGCCTGTGCGGTGTCGTCCCGAATGCTTACGTCGATGCCCGCCACGGTCTCGATGGGATCCGGGAGAGGCGCTTCGGTCACCTCCGACGCGAGCCGCTGCTGAATGCCGATGGCCTGCTCCGGATCTACATCCCAGGGATGTTCGTGTTGGAGAGAGAGCATCATGGCGTAAACGAACGGCGTACTGGCATCTGTGAGAACACGAGGGGTGGCCGTCCCTGTAGAGAAACGGCAAACGGGATGGGGAGTCAGGAGTTGCGGGTGTTTTGGCCTGACCGGGCGGAGGTCGGAGGGGAACACGACGTATCGGAGAGGCCTCCATAGGCTCGGGGGGAGTAAACGCTTTCTGTTTCCCCGACACTTGGGATCTACGCTGTATGTGTAGCGGTGGACTGGCTTGTATGCAGGGCGTAACCATTGGGCTTCTACTACTGCTGGGGGTGGGCACAGCATATTCGCAAGGGAATGCTGCGTCTAGAGATTCCACCGACCGAGCGGAGAAGTGGCAGCTCGTGTGGGCCGACGAGTTCGAGTCGGAGGGCCGGCCCGACCCCGAAAAGTGGAGCTATGATTCGGGGGGCGAGGGCGGCGGCAACAACGAGATGCAGTACTATACGGAAGATCGTCCGGCGAATGCTCGGGTTCAGAACGGACGTCTCATCATTGAGGCTCGGAATGAGCGGTGGAAGGGCCACTATTACACCTCTGCCCGCCTCGTGACCGAGGGCAATGCGGAGTGGACGTACGGTCGCTTCGAGGTGCGAGCTCGGCTTCCGTCCGGGCGCGGGACGTGGCCGGCCATTTGGATGCTGCCAAGTCAGGAGAAGCATGGCGGGGAGCACTGGCTGGACAATGGCGAAATCGACCTCGTGGAGCACGTGGGACACGCACCGGACACGGTGCACACCACGGTCCACACCCGGGCGTACAATGCGCTGAAGGGGAACCAGCGAGAGAGTACGGTTCACGTTCCCGATGCTCGTTCTGCGTTTAATGTGTACGCTCTCGAGTGGACCCCCTCTGAGATCCGTGGCTACGTCAACGATCGACAGCACTTTTCCTTTAAGAACGAACGACGGGCCGACCCCGAGGCCGACTATCGACACTGGCCGTTCGACCAGCCCTTTCATCTCGTCATGAACTTGGCTGTAGGGGGCACCTGGGGCGGCGCCGAAGGGATCGATCCGTCAATTTGGCCGCAGCGTCTAGAGGTTGACTACGTGCGGGTGTACGAGCGAGCCGGCTCCCCCTTTGAGGGATCCGAGGAGCAGTCAACTTTCGGTGAATTGAGGTGAAAAGGAATCCTGATGCTGTTGCGAGCATTGATAAGAAGGCACAACGAGCCCCTTCGTTGTGGCCTTCCGCGGGTCCATAGCTCAGTTGGTTAGAGCGCTACGTTGACATCGTAGAGGTCAGTGGTTCGAGTCCACTTGGACCCACTGCTGCCGCTCTCAGGAGGTGTCCTGGGGCGGCTTTTTTGTTGTTCGGACGTGCCGGTTCTTCCCAGCGTTTTTCACCTTCGCCCCCGTTTCCCATGGCCGAAATCGACCAGAAGACCATTACCATTACCCTCCCGGACGGCTCTCAGCGCTCCTATCCGGCGGGGACGACGGGCTACGAAATTGCCGAGAGCATTGGCAAGGGGTTGGCCCGGGATGCCCTGGCCATCAAGGTCAACGGAGAGGTTCGGGATCTCGCCCGGCCCGTCACCGAGGACGCCGAAATCCAGGTGCTGACCTGGGAGGATGCGGAAGGGAAGGAAACGTTCTGGCATTCCTCGGCCCACCTGATGGCCGAGGCCCTGCAGGAGCTGTATCCCGAGGTCAAGTTTACCATCGGGCCGCCCATCGATCAGGGCTTTTACTACGACGTCGATCTCGGCGACCGCAGCCTCTCGGCCGACGAGCTCGAGGAGATCGAAGCCAAGATGCAGGAGCTTGCCGGTCGCGACGTTCCCTACGAACGCATCGAGGTCTCGAAAGACGAGGCCATCGAGTATTACGAGGAGGAAGGCAACGAGTACAAGCTCGAGCTCATCGAGGGCCTCGAAGAGGGCGAGATCTCCTTCTATCGGCAGGGAGGGTTCACCGACCTCTGCCGCGGCCCACACATTCCGTCCACGGGTCGGATCAAGGCCCCGAAGCTCCTGTCCGTGGCCGGAGCGTACTGGCGGGGCGACGAAGACCGGGAGCAGCTCACGCGCATCTACGGCGTGAGCTTTCCGAAGCAGAAGCTCCTGGAGGAGTTTCTGGAGCGGCGGCGCCTGGCGAAGGAGCGGGACCACCGCAAGATCGGGCGCGAGCTCAACCTCTTCACCTTCGACACCGAGCAGGTGGGGCCGGGTCTCCCCATGTGGTTGCCGAAGGGGACCGTGCTTCGCGAGACCCTGCGCGACTTTCTCAAGGAGGAGCAGGTGAAGCGAGGGTACAAGCCGGTGACCACGCCACACATCGGTCGGCTCGACCTCTACCGGACCAGCGGGCACTATCCCTACTACAAGGAGGATCAGTTCCCTCCGATGCTGTTCGAGCAAGACGGGGACGAGGAGGAGGGATACCTCCTCAAGCCCATGAACTGCCCGCACCACGTGAGGATCTACCAGAATGAGATGCATTCGTACCGGGACCTGCCGGTGCGGATGGCGGAGTTCGGAACGGTCTACCGGCAGGAGCAGACGGGCGAACTGGGCGGGCTCACGCGCGTGCGGGGTTTCACCCAGGACGACGCCCACATCTTCTGCACCCCCGATCAGGTCAAGGGCGAGTTCAAGGACGTCATCGATCTGACGCTGAAGGTGCTGGATGCCCTCGACTTCGAGGAGTTTGAGGCCCAGATCTCACTGCGCGATCCGGACAACAAAGACAAGTACGTGGGGCGCGACGAGCTCTGGGACAAGGCCGAGCAGGCGATCCGGGAGGCGGTGGCCGAGACCGACCTCGATGCCCGAGAGGAGCTCGGAGAGGCTGCCTTCTACGGCCCGAAGCTCGACTTTATGGTCGAGGATGCCCTCGGACGCGCCTGGCAGCTCGGGACCATTCAGGTAGACTACAATCTGCCCGAGCGCTTCGAGCTGACCTACGTCGACGAAAACGACGAGCGGAAGCGTCCCGTGATGATCCACCGGGCCCCCTTCGGCTCGCTGGAACGATTTATTGGCGTTCTGATCGAGCACTGCGGCGGCAACTTCCCGACCTGGCTCGCCCCGGTGCAGGTGCAGATGATTCCCGTCAGTGACGAGTTCAACGACTACGCCGAGGAGGTTGCGCAGACGTTGCGCGCGGAGGGCGTGCGCGTCGAGATTGACACCTCCAACGACACGGTAGGATACAAAATTCGGCAGGCGGAGACGCAGAAGGTGCCGTACATGCTCGTGGTGGGCGGCCGCGAAGAAGAGGCCGGGACCGTGTCGGTTCGTTCCCACGATGAAGGGCAACAGGATGTCGTGTCCGTGGACACATTTCTCGAGCAGGTCCGCTCCGAAATGCAGCCTTCCGTTGAGGAGTGATCATTCCGTAGAGCGGTTCTTTTAGGTAATCTTTATGGAAACCTCACAGGAGTACCTACGTGTGTATTAACAAGCGGTCTCTAGCGGAATAGATGGAATCCCAAAGCGAAAGGAGTTCACTTCGCCTGGACCGCACTACGAATCATCGTTATTCACCCAAATAACTTCCCAAGACAGCTATCGCAGATCCCGATAAAGTTCGTGTTAACCAAGAAATTCGTGCCGATGAAGTCCGCGTCGTGGAGCCGGATGGCGACCACGAGGTCGTCCCGACCGACCAGGCGTTAGAACGGGCTCGCGAGCACGAGCTCGATCTCGTTGAGGTCGCCCCGGACGCCGATCCGCCCGTCTGTAAAGTCCTCGACTACGGCAAGTATCGCTACGAGAAGCAGAAGGAAGAGCAGCGGCGCCGGAAGAAATCGAAGTCCATGGAGATGAAGGAGCTTCGCTTCCGGCCCCGCACCGACGATCACGATTTTAACTTTAAAGCGAAGCATGCCCGCGAATTTTTAGAGGACGGCAACAAGGTACGCGCGTACGTTCAGTTTCGGGGGCGCGACATCATTTACAAGGACCAAGGCATGGACTTGCTTCGTCGCCTGATTGAGGAGCTACAGGACATTGCCCGAATCGACCAGCAGCCGCAGATGGAGGGGCGTCGCATGACGACGATTCTCGCGCCTCACAAGAACAAGTAGCGTCTTCTGGTCGCCGAGGCGTGTTGTTCGAGCAGGAGGCGAGCTCGTTGGAGAGAAGAGCGCTCGACTCGCCCCGTTCTGGGCGGGAGAGGAATTCCTGCGCACTTCTTGTGGAATTTGTGTGGCGGGGAACGCCTCTGCAGTCCTGCCATACAGGAAACTGTTAATATGCGTGCTCTACGAATTGAAGTTTGATCGGGGGTTGTATTTATGCCAAAGATGAAATCTCACAGTGGCGCGAAGAAGCGCTTCAAGAAAACCGGGAACGGCAAGATTAAACGCAAGAAAGCCAACAAGGGACACTTGTTGACCAAGAAGGACTCGAAGCGCAAGCGCCAGCTCCGCAAGAGCGTCGTCGTGGACGACAAAGCGGATCGGAAGCGCATCAAGCGGATGCTCTCGACGTAGGCGCTCGCTTCATCAGGGGCGGGCTCTGCAGAGCCTCCGTAGAGTGTTTCTGAATTCTTTGCGGGCGGCAGGTTGAAGGCCTCGCCGCCCGCTGCCTACGTTTCTCCTCTACTGAACTTTCGAACTGATTCCTTTTTTCTCTTATGCCGCGCGCAACGAACAAGCCGGCCACCCGACGTCGCCGGAAGAAAATTCTGAACAAGGCCAAGGGCTACTGGGGCCGCCGGAGCAAGGTGTACAAGGTGGCCAAGCATGCGGTTGAAAAGGGCTTACAGTACGCCTATCGCGACCGTCGACAGAAGAAGCGGCGGTTTCGGCGCCTGTGGATCACCCGGATCAACGCGGCCGCGCGCCAGCACGACGTGAGCTATTCCCAATTTATGGGACAGTACCGAAAGTCGGACCTCGAGATGAACCGAAAGGTGCTGGCCGACTTGGCGGTGCACGATCCCGAGGCGTTCGAGCAGGTCGTCTCGCACGTCACCGATCAGTAGGCTCGTTGGCGTGTTGCCGTCCGCGTTTCTTGGACGAGGGGGCGGTAGGTTCTCGGCCTCCGCTCCCGTTGATCGCCGTGATCGGTGCTTCCGCTCCCTGCCCGTCTCGACAGCTGTCGAGAGGGGTTTTTTATGTCCTTCCGCGGCGCTCCTCGGCGGCGGAGCGTCACCTGTTGGCCTCCATCGATGAATGCTGTGGCCGTCGTTCCTGTGTTCCCCTGACTCTCGCTTCCTGTCATGCCCGACGAGATTGACGCCCTTCGCGAGCAAATTGAGGCTGAGACGATTGACGATGCAGAGGAGGCCGAGGCCTTTCGCATTAAGTATCTCGGCCGCAATCAGGGGGCCATCCCGGACCTCTTTGATCAGATTGGAGATCTGCCGCCCGAAGAGCGTCCCGAGTTTGGACGGCGTCTCAATGCACTGAAATCGTTGGCCCAAGAGCGGCTCGACGCTGCCCGTACGCGCCTCAAGCGGGAGGAGCAGGCCGGCGAGGCCGACATCGATCTTACCCTGCCGGGGCGCCGGGGTTTTCGGGGATCGACCCATCCTCTCACCCAGACGCTCGATGAACTTCTCCGCATCCTGCGAGGGCTCGGGTTTGCCACCTATGAGGGGCCGGAGATCGAAACGGACTGGCACAACTTTACGGCGCTCAACTTCCCGCCCGATCATCCGGCGCGGGACATGCAGGATACCTTTTTCCTGAAAGATGCGCCGAATGACGAGCCGACCGTCCTGCGTACCCACACCTCCCCGGGCCAAATTCGCATCATGCAGAAGCAGGCTCCGCCCATCCGGGTGGCCGTGCCGGGGCGTGTCTATCGAAACGAGGCCATTTCGTATAAGTCCTTCTGCCTCTTCCATCAGGTGGAGCTTCTGTACGTGGACGAGGGGGTAACCATGGCCCAGCTCAAGCAGGTCCTCTATAGTCTCGCCCGCGCCCTGTTCGGCGACGACGTGACGCTTCGCTTTCGGCCCAGCTACTTTCCGTTCACGGAGCCGAGCGCCGAGGTGGACGTCTGGTGGGAGGATCCGGACGAAGCGGGCGGCGGCCAGTGGATGGAGATCCTCGGCTGTGGGATGGTCCACCCCAACGTGTTTGACGCGGTCGACGTGGATCCGGAGCGCTACACCGGCTACGCGGTGGGCATGGGGGTCGAGCGGATGGCCATGCTCCGCCACGGCATCGACGACATTCGCATCTTCTACGAAAACGACATCCGCTTCCTCAATCAGTTCTGAATGTGGAATTTGGAATGGGGACTGCGGAATGGAGTAGAACAGTGAAGGGCACTATCCGCTGTGGGCTACTGTTTTTCGCGTGCGGTCTTGATCGAAGCGATGATCATGGAAGTGATTTGATGAGCTTCGTCCTGGAGCTTTGCGAGGCGCGTTCCGGAAACGACGTGGAGCTCGTCGAGCAATTCGAGCCAGTACTCGGTCTCGTCAGCTTCTTCCTCTACAATGGCCATTTTTGAAAGAAACTCGGCCCGTGATCGTGCGTGGCACGCCGCCCGATAGTTTGCACCGACGGAAGAAGCAGATCTCATAAGTTGTCTGCGGATGACTCGACAAGAGGGCTCGTTGGGGAGATCGGCACAGAAGCGAAAGACCTCAATGGCAAATTCTTTGGTGCGATCTTGTAAGTTTTCCATCTGTCTACTTGCAATGCAAAAATGAGAAGGATTGCGTTTGGATAGACACGACAGAGGCTTCTTTCTAACGACTAATTCCGCATTCCACACTCCACATTCCGAATTCGAAAATGGACATCAGTTATCGTTGGCTCAATCGGTACGTCGACCACGACTGGGAGCCGGAGGTCCTGGCCGAACGGCTCACCATGGCGGGGCTGGAGGTGGAGGCCGTGGATCCCGTCGGGCAGTCCCTCGAGGGGGTCGTGGTCGGGCAGATCCAGGCCGTGCGCGAGCATCCGAACGCCGATCGCCTCGTGCTGTGTGACGTAGTGATGGGAGAGGGGGAGCCGGTGCAGATCGCCTGTGGGGCGCCCAACGTGGCCGCCGGGCAGAAGGCCCCGGTGGCTCCGGTCGGCACGACGCTGGCGTTGCCAAATGGGGAGGATGAGGAGGGACGAACGCCTGTGACGATTGATGCTCGCGAGATCCGAGGGGAAGAATCGCGGGGGATGATTTGTGCCGAGGACGAGCTCGGGCTCTCGGACGACCACTCGGGCATTATGGTGCTCGATGAGGACGCGCCGGTCGGGAGGTCATTCGAGGAGTATCTGGCAGAGCGAGACGTGTCGCCCGACGATGCCGTTCTCGATGTCGAGTTGACGCCCAACCGCCCCGACGCGGCCAGTCACATCGGCGTGGCCCGGGACGTGGCCGCCCTTGCCGGGACGACCGTGCAGCGTCCCGACGTCGACCTCCCGGACCCCGGGGGCGAGACGGCGGAGGAGATCACGGTGGCCCTCGAGGACGAGGTCGGATGCCCGCGGTACGTGGGCCTGCTGGTTCGAGATGTCGACGTGCACCCCTCCCCGCTCTGGCTCCGGCGGCATCTGTCGGCCATCGGCCTCCGTCCGCGCAATCACGTGGTGGACGTGACCAACTTTGTGCTCCACGAGTGCGGCCAGCCGCTCCACGCGTTCGACCTCGACGCCCTCGCGGAGCAAACCATCGTCGTGCGGCGTGCGGAGGCGGAGCGTTCGTTCACGACGCTCGACGATGTCGAACGCACTGTGCCCGAGGGAACCCTCCTGATCTGTGACGCCGAACGGCCCGTGGCCGTGGCCGGCGTCATGGGAGGCGGCAATTCGGAGGTGAGCCCGGAGACGACCGACATTCTCATCGAGAGCGCGTACTTCGATCCCGCCACCATCCGTCAGTCGGCCAAGGCGCTCGGCCTGCAGACCGACTCCTCGTATCGCTTCGAGCGGGGCGTCGACCGCGACGGACAGGTCTGGGCGGCGGCCCGTGCGGCCGCTCTCATTGCGGAGATTGGCGACGGCACGATCGTGCCCGGTATGGTGGATGCGCATCCCGATCCCCCGTCGGCGCGGACGGTGGCTCTTCGACCGGATCGGCTGCAGCAGGTCTTGGGCATGGAGGTGCCGGCGAGCACGGCCCAGCGGCTGCTCGAGGCCATCGGCTTCGAGGTAGATCGGGGGGACGAAGCCCTCCATTGTGTGGTTCCGACCTGGCGGCCCGACGTCTCGATTGAAGAGGACCTGATCGAAGAGGTGGTGCGCCTGCATGGCTACGACCAGATTCCAGTACCGGAACGCGTGCCGGTGCCGAGTCGAACGCCCCGACAGCGCCCCGAGGAGATGCTGAAACGGCAGGCCCGAGGCCTGCTCCGCGGCCTTGGCTACCGTGAGATCTATACGAACAGCATGCTGCGAACCGATCGCGCCGAGCGCTTCAATGTCCCCCCGGCGGGGGCGGAAGCGGCCCCCATCGTCGAGACAAAGAATCCAATCTCGGAGGAGATGGCGGCAATGCGGCCCCGCCTGCTGCCCGGGGCCTTGGCGGTGATGCAGCACAACCGCAACCACGGGCAGGACGCCCTGCGGTTCTTCGAGTTCGGCCACGTATACCGGCGGGCCACCGAGGAGGAGGTCCCAACCGTGCCGGGGTACAGCGAGCATTCATCTCTCGTACTGGCCCTCAGCGGCCCGCATGCTCCCATCGGATGGGATACGGAGCCTCGGTCGGCGGACATTTTTGATCTCAAGGGGACGGTAGAAACACTCCTGGAGGATTTGCGCCTGCCGGACCTTCAGCTCACCCCCCGCGGAACCGGAGAGCCGACCAACGGGACGCGTCCCGTTACCATTCATCACATCGACGTAACGGCCGGCGGGATCGATCTCGGCACACTTGCTCAGGTGCACGAGGAGGTCGCCGAGACGTTCGATCTCGATCATCCCGTTTTGGTCGCCGAGTTTAACTGGGACGCCCTCGTCGAGAAGGCTGCACCACAGATGGATCGTTCGTATTCGCCCGTCAGCCGGGTTCCGGTGGTGGACCGCGACCTCGCTGTGCTCGTGCATCGAGACCAGCCCATCGGGCCCCTTCAGGACACGATCCGAGAGGTAGGAGCGGCCCTGCTTCGCCGGGTCGACGTCTTCGACATCTACGAGGGAGAAGGCATTGAGGACGAGGCCAAGAGTGTGGCGTTTACCCTTCGCTTCGGGGCCGACCGCACCCTCACGGACGAAGAGGTGGATGCCCAGATTGAGGGCATCGTGGAGGCATTGGAACGTGAGCATGGGGCCACCTTGCGTCAGTGAGGCGTGGCCTTTTGGAATTTCCGATTCGAGATCGAAGCCGACAACCGCTTCCCACTCCCCTCAAGTAGTTCTTGAAGTTGCATTTTTGATAGCATCTCGCCAATTGGTCGCCAATTAGGAGCTCAAGGGGCGTCCGGGCTTGAATTGTCGGCGCTTAGGCCCTATCGTTCACAACGGTCTTTTCTTCAAGTATCACTCGAGCCGGAGTTCTCTCGGGCCGCATCTCGTCCGTCCATCGTATCAGCAGGGATTTTATGAGTGAAGCCATCCACACGTCCTTGCCCGAGCCTGACTCTGCGTCCTCCGTTCCGGATGCTGCAGTGCCGGACGACGCCGAGGAAAGAGTTGATCTTTCCCACCTTCCCCCTGAACACAAAGAGGTGGTGCGTCAACTTCGGGCGCAAGTCCAGCGTGCAGTCACAACCATTCAGCGGCTCCGTGCAGAAAACAGGCAACTGCGTGAGCGTGTGGAGGAACTAGAGGTTCGCCCGGATGTGCCGGCGGACAAGACGGTTCTCGCGCTCGATGACGATCCAGAGGGGCTGCGCAAACAGATCACGGAGTTCATTGAAGCCATCGACCTGTACCTGGAGGAGGGGGTTCCTCCGTCGTCCGACGACCAGACGCCCCCTTCGACGAGCGAATCTTTTTCTTCTGATGGCAACACTGCTTAACGGGCCTGCCCTTCCGTGTTAAGGGTGTGTCAGCACTTGATTCTCTTTTTCCATGGCCAATTCGGAGCAGACCAAATCCATTCGGGTGCACGTCCTCGGACGGGAGTATGCCCTTCGTGTCCGCGAGGAAGACGAGGAGCACACTCGTCGGATTGCTTCTTTCGTTAATGAACGGATGGAGCAGTTCAAGGATGCCCATCCCGATCAGGCGGAGCTGACGACTGCTGTGATGACGGCGCTCGCTCTTGCGGAAAAGTTGCATCTCCTGCGCGAGGAACAGGAAGGGAGCACGGAGGCCCTGAATCATGAATTGAAGCGCCTCTCCCAGGAGCTCGATGGGGTCCTCGATCCGCCGGAGCGTTCCGGCGCGGCCGACTAAGTGAATCAACAGTATTACGTTAAGTCACAGTCATCTCGACAGGGGTCGAAGGGGCCCGAAGGGTCATCCCGACAGCTGTCGGGAATCTTACTAAATCAAGCAGAAACG
>CAYXAD010000028.1:13511-21347 GCA_964462965.1 uncultured Salinivenus sp. | reverse complement strand
GCGAGACCTGATGAAGCGGCGGACGCAATAGAAAACCCAGGTTGCGAGGCACAACTGTTCTGCCTGATCGACGGCCGAACGCGGACCCCGAACGGGTTCTGGACTTCGCGACCGACCGCCGTGACGTGCAATCTTCCGTGGTCAGCGGCCTGGCCCGAAAGCTATCGGGGTCTGCCGGCCGCCGTCTCGACGAAAACCGCACATAGGTCGCAACTCGAGTTAGAAAATATATCCACTGCCTCCCCCCCCGATTTTCTCGTAAATATCGGACTGCATCTCCTCTTCATCGCTGGAGACCGGAACCGCCGAATCCGCTCCGATTACAGGGACTCCTACATGCTTTCTCTTTCTTTGCTGTCCGGTCGCCCTCATGCTGGGTACTCTCGGTGAACTCCTCATTCTCATTGCCTTTGTGGCCTGCGGGCTGTCGTCGGTCGCCTTCTTCTTTTCTGCTCGCGCACCCGAGGCATCGAGCCCGTCCGCGGCCTGGAAACGCACGGGGCGCCTCGCGTGGGGAGGGATGAGCGCTGCCCTCGTGGCCACGTCGGGCGTGCTCTGGTACCTCATTCTGAACCACCAGTACCAGTACGCCTACGTCTACCAGCAGTCGTCGAACGACCTGCCCCTTCACTACCTGTTCTCCACATTCTGGGCGGGGCAAGAGGGCTCGTTCCTGCTGTGGGCCCTGATGATGTGTGCCGTGGGCGGCATCCTCATCGCATACGTCAAGCGCGAGTACGAGACGCCGGTCATGGCCGTCGTGGGGCTGTGCCAGCTGTTCCTCCTCTCCATGATTGTGGGGCTACAGATTGGTCCGTTGTCCATCGGAAGCTCCCCCTTCGTCACCCTCGCGGAGAAGTTTGTCGACGCCCCCATCTTCCAGCAGAACCCCAACTTCGTACCGGCCGACGGGCAGGGGCTGAATGACCTGCTGCAGAATCCGTGGATGACGATTCATCCTCCCATGCTCTTCGCCGGTTTCTCGGCGATGGTCGTGCCCTTCGCCTTTGCCATCGCGGCCCTCTGGAAAAAGCGATTCACGGAGTGGGTGCGCCCGGCCCTGCCGTGGACGCTCTTCGCCGTCATGATCCTCGGCGTGGGCATCGCCATGGGCGGGTATTGGGCCTACGTCACCCTCTCGTTTGGCGGGTACTGGGCCTGGGACCCCGTCGAAAACTCGTCGCTCGTGCCCTGGCTGATTGGCATCGCCGCGTTTCACACGATGCTGGTGCAGAAAAAGAGCGGCTCCAGCCAGAAGGCGTCCCTCCTCCTCTCAATTGCTGCGTACTTGTTCGTCATCTACTCCACATTCCTCACGCGGAGCGGCATCCTGGGGGACGTGTCGGTCCACTCGTTCGTGGACCTCGGACTGTATAATCAGCTGCTCATCTGGATTCTCGTCCTCGGAGGGCTCGGGGTCGGCCTGTTCGCCTACCGATACAACGAACTTCCCGTCCCCGACAAGAAGCCCAAGACGCTTTCGAGAGAGTTCATGGTGCTCTGTGGAGCCCTCTTGCTGGGAGCGACAGCTGCCGTCATCATCCTGGGGACGAGTGCCCCGATCTTCGGCCAGATCTTCCGGGACAATCCCTCGGCCGTGCCCACGGAGTTTTACGACCGCTGGACCCTCCCTCTCGCCCTGGGAATCGTCTTTCTTGCGGGCCTCGGCCAGCTTTTCGGGTGGAAGAAGATGGACGTCGAGTCGGTGAACCGGGTCCTCCTCAAGCCGATTGCCTTCGCCACAGCCAGCACGATTGCGGTGCTGATCCTCACTCCGTTTGCCGAGCAGACGCTGGTCTTCCCCGGCGCGACGGAGAGCGCGACCCAAACTGCCGCTGCAAGCTTTACCAGCGGCCTGAGCGAGTTTTGGACGGTCTACGGCCACGCCATCCAAATGCTGTTGCTTCTCTTCGTGAGCTTTTTTGCTCTCTTCGGGAATGGGATGGTGTTCTGGCGCGTCATGCGGGGCAACCCGAGAATGGCCGGGGGGGCCCTCGCCCACGTAGGCTTTGCCATCATGATCTTGGGCATCATCGCCTCCAGTGGGTTTGATCGGGCCCTTCCTCGTCTCGGCCAACCCTACTCGACCGACGAAGAACAAATGCCCCGCGAGAATTTTGTCGTGGCCGAAGGGCAAACGCGGGTGGTCAACGGGTACCAGGTGACGTACACGGACAAAACCACGACGGATCGAGGCCGCGGCCAGTACGTCCTCGACGTTCGAGATCCGAAGGGGCGCACGTATACCATGAAGCCCGTTGCCTATCAGGGAAATGGGGACCAGTGGTTCATGCACCCGGACGTGAAAACCTTTCTTGAAAAGGATGTCTTCGTCGCCGTTACCCCCAAGGAGGCCACCGGAATGAACCAAAACAGCGAGCGACCGGGCGGGGAGTTCCAGCTCGCCCAGGGCGACTCCACGGTGCTCGGTGAGGACCAGTTTGCGGTCGCCTTTCACGGCTTTGAGGTGCTCAAAGGCCCGGAGGACGCCTCCTCTTCCCACGAGCAGGTGCCTGACGATGCTCAGATGGCGGTGGGCGCGAAGCTCCGAGTGACAAACCTCGAAACGAACGAGACCCGGTCCCTCCTCCCGATTTACCTCATCATGCAAGACAACAGCCAGCAGTACGTCCAAAACGATATCGACGACTGGGGGTTGAACATGGCCTTCACGGAAATGGACGTGAATAGTGGCAAGGCCTCGTTTGCGGTCGAGGGCGTCGACGTGATGCCGGAAAACTGGGTGGTCGTCCAGGCCTACACGAAACCCCTCATTAGCCTACTCTGGATCGGGATTATCGTCCTGACAGGGGGCTTTATCGTCTCTATTGGGCGCCGCGTACAGGACATCCGCTTCCGACGGTAAGTGGTCTATTTGCAAAGGGATGCCGGAGGCTTCACGGGGCAGTGAGAAGCCCTCCTCAGTTGTCCTCCATTTTCCTCTTTTAAAACCAGTGGGGGGAATCAGTCGGGGACGGATCGACCTCGCTCTGCGGTCCAGGGATGTGGTCTCAGCTCGAATGTCTCATTGCGCTCCTTTCCATTCTCGTTGCCCTCGCCCTGGCTGACCTGATCCGGAGCCTTCGCAACCTGGTCCGTCCAGATCGACCCGTCCAGTGACAGTGGCTGCCCCTCGCCTGGACGGCCATTGTCTTCCTGATCATTCTACAGCTTTGGTGGAATTCCTTCGACCTCCTTCCGCGGGATCTCTTTGCGAAAGCCTTGGTCTTTTCCCTTACCTGTCGACGTTTCTGCTCCTGTATCTGCCCGCTCGTTTGCGCTTCCGGATGTAGGAACCACGGTCGTCATATTGGGAGTACTCGTTTTTGCCCTTCTCACGCAGGGACGGTTGCTGTGAGCTCTGAGGACTCCCGTCCTCTCGGGAGATAAAAATAATGTGAATCAAGGTTGCACTCTCGAATAAGACGGCTCAATAGTTTTTCCATCACAGGCTCTTCCCTCTAGACATTTTCTTCAGAAGGGAAACCCCCTCTATTTATTTCTTTCTGGAAGCGCTTTCCAACGGCGTTTCTCCCCTCTCCCTGATTTTTGCCAGTCTCTACAGATCCCCTTGACAGGAACCTCTGCGTCCCTCTCCTTGGGATTGACCTTCAACGGACGACCCTCCCTGCAGCAATGCACACCGCATTCCCACAGATGAATTCGTTTGCGCCGAGCGCCGCTCGGACTGTGGGAGAAGACCGTCGCGGTTCCAGGGATCGTTCGATCACGTTTGAAGGGATTGCCATTGTGGGACGAGGCCTCCGTATTCTGGGGTTCGTCCTTCTTCTTATTCTTGCGATTCTTCCGGGTTAACAGCCAACGGTCAATCCCTTCACCTCGATAACGTCCAGGTATCGTGCAGTACCGAGGGGATTGACCCCTCGCCTGACCGATGCCTGACACCGCTTTGTTTCTGACGAATCGAGGGATTCTCTGCAGGCCGCGCGCCTCTTGTGCCGTTCCTACGGCGCCGTCCACCGGTGGTCCCTCTCCTGGCATCGATCTTTGCGTAGGCTGCTCCGAAGAGTCGCAGCGCTCCCATCCTTCCTTTGCGTTGCCCTCTTCATTCCAGGCCCGACCTTCCGATGCCGACTGAGACCCTGCAGTCCTCTCGCCCGTCCTCCACGACCCCCAACGGCGCCTCCGGCCCCATGCGGACCGGGGCCGAAATCTTCGTGCGTGCCCTCGAAGAAGAGGGGGTTGAAACCGTCTTCGGCCATCCCGGCGGGGCCGTGATCAAGATTTACGACGCCATGGAGCGGCTTCAGCCCTCCTACGACCACGTCCTCGTGCGCCACGAACAAGGTGGGGCCCACGCCGCTGAAGGATACGCAAAATCCACGGGTCGCGTGGGCACTGTCCTCGTCACGAGTGGGCCGGGCGCCACAAACACGGTCACCGGCATTGCGGACGCCAACCTCGACTCGGTTCCCGTCGTCGTGTTCACCGGTCAGGTGCCGACTCACCTGATCGGCAACGACAGCTTTCAGGAAACGGACACGACGGGCATCACCCGCAGCATCACGAAGCACAACTTCCTGGTGCGGGACGTGGAGGAGCTTGCACCGACGATCAAGAAGGCCTATCACATCGCCCGCACGGGCCGACCGGGACCGGTGGTGGTCGACATCCCCAAGGACGTGCAGATGGAGAAAGCCCCCTTCAACTATCCCGAGGAGCCGGATCTGCAGGGCTACACCGTTCCCGGGAAAGGGGCTCCAGACAAGATCGATCGGGCCGTCCGCATGATTGAAGAAGCGGAGCGCCCCCTTCTCTACGTCGGCGGTGGCACGATTAATGCAGATGCTCCAGAGCGCCTCACCGAGCTGGCGCGCAACGCCAATATTCCCGTCACGACGACCCTCCACGGCCTCGGGGCCTTTCCGGAGACCGACGATCTTTCTCTCGGCATGCTGGGCATGCACGGCCTCTGGCACACCAACCAGGCCGTCCAGAACGCCGACCTGATTATCGCCTGCGGCGCTCGGTTCGACGACCGGGTCACCGGGAAGGTCGACGAGTGGGCCCCCCTCGCCAAAATCATCCACATTGACATCGACCCGTCCTGCATCTCCAAGAACGTGTACGCCGATTGTGCCATCATCGGGGACGTCAATGAGGTGCTCCAGCAGCTGCTCCCCCGGATCGAGCCGAAGGATACCTCCAACTGGCTCCAACAAATTGACGAGTGGCGGGAGGAGTGTCCCCTGACGTACGAGCGGGATGGAGAAACCGTCCGCCCACAGTTCGTCATCGAGCGGCTCTACGAAAAAACGCAAGGCGACGCGGTCGTGGTGTCCGACGTGGGCCAGCACCAGATGTGGGTCGCCCAGTTCTTCAAGTTCGGCCAGACGCGATCCCACATCACGTCCGGCGGCCTCGGCACCATGGGCTTCGGCCTTCCGTCGGCCATGGGGGCGGCCTTCGGGGTGCGCGATACGGATCGGGATCTGCCCGTACTCTGCGTGAGCGGCGACGGTGGCTTCGTGATGAACGCCCAGGAGCTAAGCGTGGCAGCGGCTCATGGTCTGCCCCTCAAGATTGCCGTGCTCAACAACAATTACCTGGGGATGGTGCGTCAGTGGCAGTCCCTCTTCCACGAGGATCGCTTCAGCCACACCGACCTCGCCCCCACCAATCCGGACTTTGTCGCGCTCGCCGAGGCTCACCACTGCGTCGGATTGCGCGCCCAGTCCCCCAGCGAGGTCGACGACGTCATCGAGGAAGCCTGGTCGATCGACGACCGGCCCGTCCTCATGGAGTTTCCCGTGCCCAAGGAGGAGATGGTCTTCCCCATGGTCCCCTCCGGCGCAGCCAGCGACGAGATGATCACTGAAATGTTCGACAAGGACGAGATGGCGAAGGAAGGATGAGGCTTGCTCCGTATCTCGTATTGCGTATTTCGGCATCCCCTCGTTGATCAGCACCAACGGTGGCTTGCGCAATACGCAACACGCAATACGCACTTCCGAAATATCCCACCCGCAAAAATCCCCCTGCCTTATGCCCGACGACGAACGCTCCCTGACCCTCCAGCAAATTCGGCGGAAGCGAAAGTTCGGTGAGCCCATTCTTCCGGAAGAGAAGGAAGAAAGCGCCCCCCAGCACCGACACATCATCGCCGTTCGGCTCAAAAACTCGATCGGAGCCCTCAACCGAGTCACCAATCTGTTCTCCGCCCGCGGCTTCAATCTCGAAAGTGTCGCCGTGGGGGAAACCGAAGATCCGTCGGTGGCTCGCCTGACCCTCGTCACCGTCGGCAACGACCGGATCGTGGCCCAGATCACTCGCCAGCTCGACGGGCTCGTCGACACCCTGGACGTCACCGACCTCACGGACGCCGAGCACGTCGAGCGCGAGCTGTGCCTTTTGAAGGTGCGTTACACGTCCGAGACCCGCTCGGAGGTGATCGACATCAAAGATATTTTCCGCGGCCGCGTCGTCAACGTGACTCCGGAAACCATGATCATCGAGGTCACCGGCCCCAAAAAGAAAATCAACGCCTTCATCGGCATGATGCAGGAGCACGGCATCGAAGAGGTGGCCCGGAGCGGACAGGTGGCCATGCATCGGGCCCTGGAATACGAAGCCCCCAACCCGCTTGCCTCGACGGCTTCCGAGCGGGGTGAAAACGGCTCCCCAGCGAACGCCTGAATCCCTCATATTCTTAACCACGCCGAGAGATTTCCTCTCCGCAGAATACGAAATACGCAATACGCACTACATACTGGGGCTTGTCAGTCGTTTTGATCGAATCGCCCTGCTCTTTAACACTCATTCATACTCTTTCCCCACACACATGAAAGTACACTACGAAGCAGATCCCTCTCTCATCCGCGAGAAGCAAGTGGCCGTCATCGGCTACGGCAGCCAGGGCCACGCCCACGCCCTCAACCTCGCCGACAGCGGCGTAGACGTCACCGTGGGCTTGCGTCCCGGATCGTCCTCCAGGGCCAAGGCGAGGGAGCAAGGCCTACAGGTGATGGACATCGACGACGCGGCCGCCTGGGGCGACGTGGTCATGCTCCTCATCCCCGATCAGCACCAAAAAGCCGTCTACGACGAACATCTTGCCGACCACGTGACGCCCGGCACGGCCCTGGGCTTCGGCCACGGCTTCAACATTCACTACGGTCGCATCGACCCGCCGGAAGGCGTCGATGTCTTCATGGTGGCGCCCAAGTCACCGGGGCACCTCGTCCGCCGCACCTACGCCGACGGGAGTGGCGTCCCCTGTCTCGCCGCGGTAAACCAGGATGCCTCCGGGAATGCCCTGGCCCTCACCCTCAGCTATGCCGATGCCATCGGCGGCACCCACGCCGGCGTGATCGAAACCACCTTCAAGGACGAGACCGAAACCGACCTCTTTGGCGAACAGGCCGTCCTCTGCGGAGGCTCGCAGGCCCTCGTCCAGGCCGGCTTCGAGACCCTCGTCGAGGCAGGATATCCGCCCGAGCTCGCCTATTTCGAGTGCCTGCACGAGCTGAAGCTGATCGTCGACCTCTACTACGAAGGCGGCCTCGAGTACATGAACCACTCGGTGAGCGACACGGCCGAGTACGGCAACTACACCCGTGGCTCGAGGGTCATCGACGAGCGGGTGCGGGAGGAAATGAAAACCATCCTTGAGGAGGTCCAGTCCGGCGAGTTCGCCGACGAGTGGATCGAAGAATGCGAGTCGGGGGCCCAACGCCTGAACGAGGAACGACAGGCCATGAAGGAGCACCCCATCGAAAAGGTCGGCCGAAAGCTCCGCTCCATGATGCCCTGGCTCGAGGGAGGTGACAGTTCCGAGAACGGAGAGGCCGAAGACTCAGAGATCGCCACGACGGA
>CAYXAD010000028.1:0-13411 GCA_964462965.1 uncultured Salinivenus sp. | reverse complement strand
GCATGTCACACCCGAAAACGTACGACATCGCCTGGCTGCCCGGAGATGGCATTGGCCGCGAGGTTACCCGAGAAGCCCTTCGGGTGATGGACGCCGTCGCGTCGGCGCAGGACATGGCCCTCACGATTGAGGAGCATCGCGTCGGCGGGGCTGCGCTGGACGAAACCGGTACCCCCCTCCCCGAAGAGACACGGTCCGCCTGCACCGCTGCCGACGCCGTGCTCCTCGGCGCGGTCGGCGGCCCGGCCTGGGACGACGCCACCGGGGACCAACGACCCGAGCAGGGGTTGCTCGACCTCCGGAAGGCCTTGTCTGTGTACGCCAACCTGCGTCCAGTCCTCGTTCCCGAGGCCGTCGCTTCGGCTTCTCCCCTGCGCCCGGATCGGGTGGCCGACACGGACATTCTCTTCGTTCGCGAGCTCACGGGCGGCATCTATTTTGGCGAGCCGCGGGGCCAAACCAACGGCTCCGTCGCCAACACCATGATCTACTCGGAGAAGGAGATCACTCGCATTGCTCACATCGCCTTCCAGCGGGCCCGAGAACGCGACGGGCACGTCACGTCGGTCGACAAAGCCAACGTGCTCGAGGTCTCCCAGCTGTGGCGAACGGTCGTGGCCGACGTGCACGAGAGGGAGTATCCCGACGTGGACCTTCGTCACCTTTACGTGGACAACGCGGCCATGCAGGTCGTGCGGGACCCTCGGCAGTTCGATGTCGTCCTCACGGGCAATCTCTTCGGCGACATTCTCTCCGACCTCGCGGCTGCTCTTCCCGGCTCCCTCGGTCTCCTTCCTTCTGCAAGCGTGGGTGGGACCGTGGGCCTCTTCGAACCGGTGCACGGAAGCGCTCCGGACCTGGCCGGTCAGGACCAGGCCAACCCGATCGCTGCCCTTCTCAGTGGGGCCCTCCTCTTCGACGACCTCGGAGAGGGAGAGGCCGCCACGGCCATCCGAAATGCCGTCGAGGCCACGCTGGACGAGGGCCTCCGGACGGCGGACCTCGCCTCGGATCCCAATCAGGCCGTCTCGACCTCTACATTCGGTCAGACAGTCGCCGAACACGCTGTACACTCTCACCAAGACGCACCAACGCCATGACCTCTCTCACCGTCTCGACGGGTCCCCGTCATCAGCCGACGGATGTCGGGATGCGGGGACGTCAACAGCTACGACTTATCACGCGTCCGGATGCCGACGCAGTTCTGCGGGCATTCGGGCGCTGTGTTGCCTCGATCCCTCTGTTCCGAACGTTTTAACCCCACGACATCCATGAGTGACCCGATCATCATCTTCGACACCACCCTGCGCGATGGCGAGCAGGCGCCCGGCGCCTCCATGACAGTTCCCGAGAAGGTCCGCATCGCCCACCAGCTTGCGGATCTCGGCGTGGACGTCATCGAGGCGGGCTTCCCGGTCTCCTCTCCGGCGCAAACCGAAGCGGTCGAACGAATCGTCGACGAGATCTCGGGGCCCGTGACCTGTGCTCTCGCCCGCACGACGGAAGCAGACATCCGGGCCGCCGGTGAGGCCCTGGCCGGAGGAACGGCCACGCGCCTCCATACCTTCGTGGCCACGAGTGACGTTCACATCAAGGCCAAGTTCGACGGCGACCGATACGGCCACACGATGGCCGAAAAGCGGCACACCATCATCGAACGAGCACAATCGGCCGTCCGACAGGCGCGCACGTACACCGACGACGTCGAGTTCAGCGCCGAGGACGCCGGACGCACGGATCCCGGCTTTCTGTGTGAAATTGTACAGGCGGCCGTCGACGCCGGGGCAACGACCATCAACATTCCCGACACCACCGGCTACTGCATGCCGCACCAGTATGCGGCCCTCTTCGAAACCGTTCGCGACTGTCTTCCCGACCCCGAGGCCGTGACACTCTCGACCCACTGCCACGACGATCTGGGCATGGCCACCGCGAATACCCTGGCTGGGGTGCAGGCGGGGGCTCGACAGGTGGAATGCACGATCAACGGCATCGGTGAGCGTGCCGGGAATGCAGCCCTCGAGGAGATCGTGATGGCGTTGACTGTTCGAGGCGACCAGTTTGACGTTCACACCTCGATTGACACCCCTCACCTGACCCCGACCAGCCAGATGGTCTCGGCCGCGTCCGGATTCCCCGTCCAGCCCAACAAGGCGATCGTGGGACGGAACGCCTTCAGCCACGAGGCCGGCATCCACCAGCACGGCGTCCTGCAGGAGCGGTCCACCTACGAGATCATGTCCGCGGCCGACGTGGGCCAGGATTCGGAGCAAATCCGACTGGGCCGCCATTCCGGTCGCCACGGCCTTTTCCAGCGCCTCGAGACGCTCGGGTACGAAGTACCCAACGCCGAACGGTCGGAGGTCTACCAGCACTTCCTCGATCTCGCCGATCGCAAAAAAGAGGTGTTCGATGAAGACCTCGAACGCATGATGGCAGACATGGGATATGGCTCCTCCCTTTCTGCAAACGGGATCCCGCCGACCTACCGCCTCGACCACCTTTCGGTCACCCTGAACACCGATGAAGCCCCCCAGGTGCAGGTCCGCATCGAACAGCGAAACGGCCCCCTGCAGACCGAAGAGGCTACCGGGGATGGTCCCGTGGATGCGCTGTACCGGGCCATCGATCACGCCGTGAAGGAACCGCACAGCCTGATCGATTACTCGATCCGATCCATCTCGGAAGGCGCCGACGCGCAGGGAGAGGTCGAGGTCCGCGTTCGATACGGAGAGAATCACTTTTCCGGCCAAGCCCGCAACACCGACGTCATCCGTGCATCCGCAGAAGCCTACATTGATGCCCTCAACGAGCTGGCCGCCGCCCGTGCCAAAGACGAGTCGGTCGAGTTCGTCATGAATGGCATTATGCACGCCTACAATGGGGATTGAGGCTCTATTGCGTATTGCGTGTTCGTATTGCATCGGGAGGATTTCCCGTGTCACGAAATACGGAATACGCAACATCAGCGCCTCTCCCCTGCACACCTACTGACCGCATCCCTCTATACTCATACATCCCCACACCGAACCTCACATGTCCACCGGCACGCTCTACGACAAGGTTTGGGACCGCCATACGGTTCGTGAACTGCCCACGGGAGAAACTCAGCTCTTCGTGGGCCTCCACCTGATCCACGAAGTCACCAGTCCGCAGGCCTTTGGCATGCTCCGGGAGCGCGATCTGTCCGTGGCGTTTCCCGATCGCACCTTTGCCACCACCGACCACATTATTCCGACGGCCGACCGGAGCCGCCCCTTTGGGGACGATCAGGCGGAAGTGATGCTACAGGTTCTCGAACAAAACACAGAGGCCTACGACATTACCTTCTTCGATCCGGAGTCGGGCGCCCAGGGCATCGTTCACGTAGTCGGCCCGGAGCAGGGGTTGACCCAGCCCGGCATGACCATCGTGTGCGGCGACTCCCACACGAGCACGCACGGCGCCTTCGGCTCTCTCGGCTTCGGCATTGGCACGAGCCAGATTCGCGACGTCCTCGCGACGCAGTGCATCGCCATGTCGAAGCAGAAGGTGCGGCGAATCGAGGTGACGGGCTCCCTCGGGGAGGGCGTGTACGCCAAGGACATCATTCTGAAGATCATCGGCGAGCTCGGCGTCGAGGGCGGCATCGGCTACGTCTATGAATACGGCGGCTCCGCCATCGAAGCCCTCGACATGGACGGTCGCATGTCCATTTGCAACATGAGCATCGAGGGCGGTGCCCGCGCCGGATACGTCAATCCGGACCTTACCACGTTCGAATACCTGAAAGGACGCCCCCATGCCCCGTCCGGCGCGGCCTGGGAGCGAGCCATCGACTGCTGGCAGTCCCTTCGCTCCGATCCAGATGCCACGTACGACGACAAAGTGACCTTCGACGGGTCATCGATTGAACCGATGGTCACATGGGGCATCACCCCGGGCCAGGCCATCGGCATCTCCGAGCCGGTCCCCGATCCCAAGACACTTCCGGTCGATGACCGCCCGACGGCCGAACAAGCGCTTGCCCACATGGACCTCGAGCCCGGCCACTCCATGGAGGGGGTCGAGATCGACGTGGCCTTCCTCGGCTCCTGTACCAACGCCCGGCTGTCGGACCTCCGCGAGGCGGCGTCGCTTCTCGAGCGACTGGATCGCCCGGTATCCGACGACGTGCGGGCCCTGGTCGTCCCCGGCTCACAAGGAGTGAAGCAGCAGGCGGAGGACGAAGGACTCGACGAGATTTTTCGCTCGGCGGGCTTTGATTGGCGGGGGGCCGGGTGCTCCATGTGCCTCGGCATGAACGAAGATCAGCTGCAGGGCCGCGAGCTCTGCGCCTCGTCGTCCAACCGAAATTTTATTGGCCGCCAGGGCAGCTCCGACGGTCGTACGGTGCTCATGAGCCCCGCCATGGTCGTCGCCGCGGCCGTGGAGGGAGCGGTGACCGACGTACGGAGACTGATGCGGGAGGGGTGAGGGATATTACGTATTTCGTGTTACGTATTGCGTTCTGGAGGTAACCGGGGTGTGATTCGACACTACGACCGGAAGGGAATGTCGCCGAGAAGTTGTTCTAGAGCTCCCGAAGGGTCCTCAACTCCCTTTCGTTCATAGATTTGCTCTGCCTCTCGGATCTCCCCGCCTCGCTGTTCTGGCACGATGACAAGCAAAAGGCGAATAATTTGTGTCATAAAGCTGAGACGATGGTTTGCAACCTCTTTTCCAAGTACAAAACGACCTTTGAAATACCAGTCTCGACTTTCTCGCGCTGATCCCAACGCATACTCGTAGAAACGCGCCCGGTCCTTCCCCGTCCCTCGCGAATAACCTTCTGCTACATTGGCCCCGATTGAGCCCACCGACCGATACAGTTGATTGGCTACCGATTTCGTTCTGTCCTCCTTCCGCAGTGTACCAGCATCCCGCCAGCAAACATCCGACGCAAAGAGACTCAACCGATACACCTTCATTTCCCAAAGTGGATCATCCTTAATAGAGTCTGGCACCTGCTCTCTCCAAGAATGAAATGTCATAGGAATTCTTAGAACTTTTCGTGATACGAAATACGCAATACGAATTATAACATGAGCAACACAACAGAAAAGACCGTAACCTCCGTCACCGGCCCAGGCGTCCCCGTCCGGGGCAACGACATTGACACCGATCAGATCGTCCCGGCGCGCTTCCTCAAGGAAGTGACGTTCGACAACATGGGCGAGTACGCGTTCTACGACGTGCGCCGAAACGAGGACGGCAGCCTCAATGACCACCCCTTCAACCGGCATCCCAATGCCCGCATCCTCGTCGTAAACCAAAACTTTGGCTGCGGGTCCTCCCGAGAGCACGCCCCGCAGGCCCTCATGCGATGGGGCATTCAGGGGCTGATTGGCGAATCCTTCGCCGAGATTTTTGCGGGCAACTGCCAGGCGCTCGGCCTGCCCACCGTCACCGCAGATCCGGACACGATTGCCTGGATCATGGACCGCGTAGAAGCCGATCCCGCCCTCGAAGTCGCGATTGACGTGGAAGACCAAACCGTCTACGTCGGCGACACCGCGATCGACGTCGACATGGATGATGCCCAGCGCGAGGCCCTCCTCAAAGGGATCTGGGACACGACGGCCCTCATGAAGAGCTACATGGACGAGGTCCGTGAGACCGCCGACGAGGTGCCGTACCTGAATGGCTTCGCTGATTGTGAGACGTGATGCGTGATGTAAGGAGTATTGCGTGTTGCGTATTGCGTAGATGGCTTTCGAAGTAGTCTCTTTCCAGCGGAATACGAAATACGGAATACGAAATAAGAAATACCTCCAATATAACCCTCCCCCCAGACGAATGGCTTCTTCCTCCACCAACGGCCACCCTCGCAAAATTCAGAGCCAGGACGTCACCGAAGGGCTCGACTGTGCCCCTGCACGGGCCATGTTTCGAGCCATGGGGTACGACGATACCGACCTCGCCCAGCCCCTCATTGGCATTGCGAATCCAGCGGCCGACGTGACCCCCTGTAACGTCCACCTCGATCGCGTGGCCGACGCTGCCCGCAACGGCCTCGAGAGCGCCGGGGGAACGCCGATCGAGTTTGGCACCATTACGGTGAGCGACGGCATCTCGATGGGCACGGAGGGCATGAAAGGGTCCCTCATCTCTCGTGAGGTGATTGCCGACTCGGTGGAGCTCGTTGCCTTCGCCGAACGGCTCGACGGGCTGGTCATCATGGGGGGATGCGACAAAAACATGCCGGGGATGATGATGGCGGCCATCCGGAGCGACCTGCCGAGCGTTTTTCTCTACGGCGGATCGATCATGCCGGGCCAGCACCGCGGGCAGGACATCACCATACAAAACGTCTTCGAGGCACGGGGGGCCGTCGCCTCGGGCAACATGAGCTACGACGAGCTCGACGAAATGGAGCGCCATGCCTGTCCCGGCGCCGGGGCCTGTGGCGGCATGTTTACGGCGAACACGATGGCGTCCATCAGTGAGGTGATCGGGTTTGCCCCGCTAGGAAGCGCAAGTCCACCGGCAGTAGACGAAGCGCGCTATGAGGTGGCCCGCGAGGCGGGCGAACTGGCCGTCGAGGCGGTTAAGGAACGCCGTCGCCCGTCCGACTTTTTGACCCATAAATCCTTTGAAAATGCCATCGCCCTGCAGGTGGCAGTCGGGGGCTCCACGAACGGCGTCCTTCACCTGCTCGCCATGGCCGCCGAGGCCGACCTCGACCTCGCGATTGAGACCTTCGACGAAATCAGTCAGCGCACTCCAAAGATCGGCGACTTTCAGCCGGGCGGACGGCGAGTGATGAACGACCTTCACGAGGTGGGGGGTGTGCCGGTCGTTCTGAAAGAGCTCCTCGATGCCGGCCTTCTACACGGCGATGCAGAGACTGTGACCGGCGAGACCCTTGCCGAGGCGATTGCTCGCGTCGATCCGCCGGCCATCGAAGACCTCGAGACGGACTATCTGTACCCGGTCGAGGCCCCCAAGAACGAGGAAGGGGCCATTCGCATTCTGTCCGGCAACCTCGCCCCCGACGGTGCCGTGCTCAAGATCACCGGCGCCGACGACCTCCAGTTCGAAGGCACTGCCCGGGTCTTCGAAAGCGAGGAGGAAGCCACGACCTACGTCCAGGAGGGCCACATTGAATCCGGCGACGTCATCGTCATCCGGAATGAGGGCCCACGCGGCGGCCCCGGCATGCGGGAAATGCTCGGCGTGACGGCCGCCCGTGACGGACAGGGCCACGCCGAGGACGTCGCGCTCATCACCGACGGCCGGTTCTCCGGAGCCACGCGCGGGCTCTCCATCGGCCACGTGGCCCCCGAGGCCGCAGTGGGGGGACCGTTGGCTGCCGTTGAAGACGGGGACCGCATCACGATTGACATCCCCAACCGGCAGCTACACGTCGACCTCTCGCAGGCAGAGCTCGATGCTCGTCTCGCCGACTGGTCGCCCCCGACGCCGACCTACACCCGCGGTGTGCTCGCGAAGTACGGCAGCCTTCTCGGTTCGGCCGCCCAGGGTGCCGTCTCACAGGCCCCTTCTCCGACCGCGACCCCTTCGAGCGAAGCCGCCTGATTCCCCTGCTTTGGGGAATTGCGCTACAGCCTTCCCCCTTCCACCCGTCCATCCACCGTTCCACACCTAGACAATGGACATCGAACTCTTCGACACCACCCTCCGCGACGGCACTCAGGGCGAGCACGTCACCCTCTCGGCCCGCGACAAAGCGCGCATTGCTCGCCGATTGGATGCGTTCGGAATCGACGTGATCGAAGGCGGGTGGCCCGGCTCCAACCCCAAAGATCAGGCCTTTTTTGAACGCGCCCGAGACACCGAGTGGACGCACGCCTCCATCTGTGCCTTCGGATCCACGCGGCATGCCTCGAACGCCCCTCCCGAGGACGAAAACCTCAACGCTCTCATCGAGGCCCAAACCCCGGTCGTCTGCATTTTTGGAAAAACCTGGCCCCTCCACGTAGAGCAAGCGCTCGGGGTGTCCCTCGAGACAAACCTGGACCTGATCCGCTCGTCCGTGTCGTTCCTTCGCGACCGGGGCAAGCGAGTGATCTATGACGCCGAGCACTTCTTCGACGGCTTCGCCGCCGATCCTGGATACGCCCTCGAAACACTTCATGCGGCCGCGGAGGCCGGAGCGGATACCCTCGTGCTCTGCGACACGAACGGGGGCACCCTCCCTCACGACATCGGCTGGATGACCGACGAGGTCCAAGAGGCAATCGATACGCCCCTCGGCATCCACGCACACAATGACGGCGGATGCGCCGTCGCCAATACGCTCGCCGCTGTGCGGGCCGGGGTCCAACACGTACAGGGAACGATCAACGGGCTGGGTGAGCGCTGTGGCAATGCCGACCTGTGCGCTGCGATCCCCACCCTCCAGCTCAAGATGGGATACGACTGTGTGAAGGACGACGCCCTGGCCCAGCTCGCGGACCTGTCCCGCTTTACAAATGAGGTCGCCAACCTCGACCCCGTCGATAGTGCCCCGTACGTGGGTCGCAGCGCCTTTGCCCACAAGGGAGGCGTGCACGTCTCAGCTGTCATGAAAGAACCGAGCACCTACGAGCACATCAATCCCGAGCAGGTGGGCAATCGGCGTCGGGCCCTGGTGTCTGACCTCTCAGGCCGGAGCAACATTCGCTACAAGGCAGAAGAACTCGGGATTGAACTCGAGTCGGACGAAACCACACGCGAGGCCGTCGAGCGCGTCAAGGAACTCGAACACCTGGGCTACGAGTTTCAGGGCGCCGAAGCTTCCTTCGAGTTGCTCCTGCGCACCATTCAGGGCAATCCCCCCGACTTTTTCACCCTGGAACGGATGCGCGTGTTGAATGGGCAGGACGACCAGGGCGACCAGACCGTCGAGGCTTCCCTGGCCCTCACCGTTCGGGAGCACCGTAAGCTGGCCGTGGCCGAAGGAAATGGGCCGGTCGATGCCCTCTCCAACGCCATGCAGACGGCCCTCCGGCCTTTTTACCCTCATCTGGAGACCATCCGGCTTTCAGACTACAAAGTGCGCGTGCTCACCCCGCAAGAAGGAACTGCTGCCACCGTGCGGGTGCTCATCGAACACAGCAACGACACCCACACCTGGAACACCGTGGGCGTTTCGGCCAACATTCTGGATGCGAGCTGGCAGGCGCTGGCCGACGGCATTCGCTACGCCCTGCTGCACATGGAGGCTCCCCCCGCCAATGCCGTCCCTGACACATCCGCTTCGGTGTAGTACTCTGCCCAAACGGGATGCGTAACACCATCATACGTGAAGGGAGCGATGGACGAACCTCTCTCCCTTCTCCCTCACTCGTCACGGGAGAAGCCCTCCAACCAAGAGCCCACGCTGGAGTCCCTTATTAGCGCGGAAGAAGAGTCCAACCTACGCCTTTGCCATTTCGGGGGGGTCCTCCTGGATCGTCCCGTCCCAGGATGAGCTTGTCTCAGTTCGCTCCTGATCTGCCTGTTGTCGCTCGAGAACGGCCTGCCTCCACATACGAGTGAGGAGGTCGTAGTCGCGGGCCTGCCACTCCTCTGACACCCCTTTGACACATTTAAATCCGTAGGTGACCGGCGACAGACTCGCCCGCGGCGCGCTCGACAGGGTGAGGACGTCGGAGCGCCCGAGCCCCAGTTGAAACTCGCCGTGGAGCTGACCCAGGACACAGTGCCGTCCATCTTCCAGCTCCAGCGTCTCGGCATCGATGCGTCGATGCCACCCCGGATCCACGTCGTCGAGGTACTCGGCCCCGCGCTGCACGCGCGCACGGACCTCGTCCACCGAAATCAAATGGGTCTGACGACCCTGCCACCAGTTCTGAATACGCTCGAAGAGCGTCGTCATGAAAAAATAAAATCGGAGCAACAGATAATGGGGGCTTTATGTACCCCCGGCCAGGCGTGGAGATCCAGTGCAGAGGAAGAAGTGGTCCCTCCCATCGGCTTTTTTGGCCCCCTCTTTCCCTACACGATCCGGTCTCTTCCCCGTGTGGAGGAAGTACGAACCCTTGTGCGTCCTCCTTCGGGAACCGTCCCCCACCTGAGGAAGTGCCTGGAGAACTCATTCGAAACTCCCGTTGAAATGGAAGCAATTTGATTACTTCTGCGTGGGATAATCTCAGAGTTGAGACAACCCTGTTCCACCACGAACGAGAAGACTATGTCCTACGAAGTAGACGACTTTCAGACGGACGTCATCGAGGAGAGTCACGAAACGCCGGTGCTCGTCGACTTCTGGGCGCCCTGGTGCGGCCCATGTCGCCAGCTTAGCCCCGTTCTCGAATCCCTCGCGGAAGAGCACGACGAGTGGAGCCTCGTGAAGGTCAACGTCGACGAAAACGGGGCGGCGGCTCAGAAATACGGGGTTCGGGGCATCCCCGCGATCAAGCTCTTTGTTGAGGGCGAAGTAGAAGCCGAATTTACCGGGGTAAAACCCGAACATGCCATCCGCAACTGGCTCGAGGAGCACCTGCCGAGCGAAGAGAAAAGCCGTATTGAACAGGCCAAACAACTCCTCAATGAGGGAAACTTCGAGGAGGCCGAGCACCTGCTGTGGCCCATACTGGAAGACGACCCTGAGCATGACGAGGCACAGGTGCTCATGGCCCGAGCCCTCGCCTTCCGCGACCCGACGCGCGCACAGGCCCTGGCCGAAGCGGCCGACGTCGCCGACCCGACCCTTCGCCAGACGCGTGACGCCGTGCAGACGATCGTTCGCCTCCTAGAGTGGGCCAACGATTCTACTCCTTTGCCAGACGGCAACGGACAGGAGGACTACCGAGCCGCCATCGAGGCCCTGGGGGAGCAAGACTTCGCCTCGGCCCTCGAGCACTTCATCGAGGTGGTTCGCACAAATCGCGACTACGACGACGATGGGGCCCGCAAGGCCTGCGTGGCACTGTTTACCCTCTTAGGGGAGCAGCATTCCGTGACCAAGGAGTACCGCCGTACCTTTGACATGTCGCTGTACTGAATGCGGAATGGGGAGTGAGGAATGTGGAAGTGACACATCTCGAGCTCCCGTCCCCTCCTTTTTCGCCCTCCTCCTGCTCTTTCCCCCCTCCAGCCCTCATGTCTACCCCTCCAGAGTCCCTGCCCGCCTCCGTCCAACACACCCACACGACTCAGATCTCTGTACGGTGGGGTGACATGGACGCGGCGGGCCACGTCAACAACAGCCGTTTCTTTACCTATTTCGAGGAGGCCCGGGTCGAGTGGATGAACGAACACCTGGGCGCCCTTCAGTCCGATGGTCCCCTCCCCGTACTCGCCCAGGCCTCTTGCAGCTTCGAACGTCCCGTCACCCACCCGGCCACGCTCATCATTGAGGTCTATACCGAGCCGCCCGGCGAAACGAGCCTGACGACGCACTATCGAGCACTGCTCGCCTCCGCCGAGCAAGAAGTGGCCTCCGGGACGGCCGTGCTCGTGTGGGTGAATCCCGACACCGGATCTCCCGTCCCCGTGCCGGACCTACCGCTGTGATCGAGGTCACTGACGAAAAGGCTCGACACCTCGAGGACATTTTCCTTTCCAGGGGACGATCTTTCGGAGAGGTACCCCGGAAGTGAAGAGAGGCTTGATGGTACATTTCCTAAAAGTCACCGCTGGGAACTCATGTAAACGGGGGTGCCAAAGGTGCACCTGAGGTCACGAGTTGACGAGTAACGAGTGATGAGAACTCCCAATCGAACCTTGAAGCATCCTGCATCACTTTGGAAACGGATCACTTAAACGAACGAGAAAAAACAACCCCCATACCCCCACACTCCTAAACCCGTCCCCGTTCAAGAAACGAACCAATCGAGGAAGGAAGCGAACAGTCGCAACACCCACTCCCCCAGAACCACCGCTACGCCCGCACTCGCTCGTCGGAAGCCTCTCCGTCAGAGGAGGGTGAGCGGTGGGCTTGATCGGCGTACTGAAGATCGTAAAGGCGACGGTAGAGACCATCCAGCGCCAGCAGCTCCTGGTGGGTGCCCCGCTCTCGAATCTCGCCCTTGTGCATGACCAAGATCTTGTCCGCATCCTGAATGGTGGAGAGGCGGTGAGCAATGGCAAGTGTGGTCCGGCCTTCGGTGAGCCGCTCGAGGGCCTGCTGGATGAGCACCTCCGTCTCGGTGTCGACACTCGACGTGGCCTCGTCGAGCACCATGACGTCGGGATCGTAGATGAGCGCCCGAACGAACGCCAGCAACTGACGCTGGCCATGCGAGAGGGACGAGCCCCGCTCCTTCACGTCTTGCTGATACCCCTCGGGCAGGCGCTCCACGAACTGATTGGCCTGCACAATCTCCGCCGCGCGCTTCATGGTTTTCTCGTCCACGCTCGGATCGTCGAGGGTCAGGTTGCGCTCGACGGACCCGCTAAACAGAAAGACATCCTGGGGAATGAGGCCAATGTGCTCCCGCAGGTCGCGCAGGCGAAAGTCGCGGATGTCGTGCCCGTCGACGAGAATGCGCCCCTTCTGAAGCTCATAGAATCGGAGCAGCACATTCATGACGGTCGACTTTCCGGCCCCGGTGGCCCCCACGAGCGCCACCGTCTCGCCCGGTTCCACCCGAAACGACACGTCCTTGAGGACCCAGTCGGGGTGGCCCTCATTGTCCTCCTCGTAGGCAAACCAGACGTTTTCGAACTCGATCGTGCCCTCTATCCTGTCGATCTCGACCGGGGCGTCGGGCTCCGAAAAGCTATGGTCCTCATCGAGCACCCCGAAGATGCGCTCGGCGCCCGCCATGGCCCGTTGCAACGTGTCGTACTGGTTGGAGAGGTCGCGGATCGGCTCGAAGAACTGACGGGCGTACTGAATGAATGCCACCAGCACCCCGAGGGTGAGGGCCGAGCCACCCAGGGCCTGAAAACCGCCAAACCACAGCACAGCAGCCAGAGCGACGCTCGAAATGAACCGGATGGAGGGCCAAAAGATCGCGTAGAAGAAGATCGTCCGGATGTGGGCTGCCCGGTGGTCGTCGTTGATGTCTTCGAACCGGCCCATCTCCTCGTCCTCCCGGTTGAAGACCTGGACGATGTGCATGCCCGTCACGTGCTCCTGGATAAAGGAGTTGAGGCGAGCAATCTGTCTGCGCGTCTCGCGATACTGCTCCCGCACGTTGTTGCGAAACCAGAACGTCACCCACACCATCAGCGGCATCACCATCAGGGTCACCACCGCCAGCATCCAGTTCAGGGAGAACATGAAGTACGCGATGAAAAAGAGCTTGAACATGTCCCCCAGGGCCACGATGAGCCCCGACGAGAGCACGTCGCTGAGCGCTTCGACGTCGCTCGTGGTGCGCGTGATGAGCCGCCCGATGGGGGTGTGGTCGAAAAAAGAAAGCGGCTGGTTCTCCACGTGCCGAAAGACCGTCGTCCGCAGGTCGTAGATGGCGTGCTGGCCGATCCACTGCGT
>CAYXAD010000027.1:0-21824 GCA_964462965.1 uncultured Salinivenus sp. | reverse complement strand
GTCATGTTGTGGAACGCCAGCGTGTTCGCCAGGCTCATGGTGGGCATGTAGCACAGGTTGTAGCCCAGCAGGACCAGGATAAAGACGGTCGGGTAGCCGATGACGGAAGGGGCCGCAAACATAAACGCAGCCCCGACGAGATGGAGGGCGCCGAGCACCCGCTGCGTGGCGAAGTAGCGGTCGGCAATAAGTCCCACGAAGAAGGGCGCGACGAGCGCGGCAATCGGATTCACCGTGAAGGGCCAGTGGGTGAGGCCCTCCATGCCGTGCGCCGTCATGGTCACGGCCACGGTGGTGTACCATGCGCCCCAGACGAAAAACTCCAGAAACATCATCGCGCTGAGGCGGGCCTGAATCGAGCGCTGCATGGGAGGCAGGAGGGGTTCGTCGACAAATGACTAGGAATGTACGATATGTTAAGAAATCGTGGCGTTCTGTACAACCGTTTTCATGGACCTCGGCCACGGGGCGGCGAGCGCCCGAGAAGGCTCTGCTGCTTTGGTGCGACCGGTTTGTCGAGACTGAAAGGGGAGTGTGGGGGGAGAGGGCGCATGGGAGCGCGGGGGCGAACAGAGAGTTTCCACCCATCAGTTCTTTCAGACTTCCTGATCCGGAGCGATCGATCGTCGCCTTCGGTCATTGACTTCCCGCTTGCATCGAGCAGGACGCTGTCGCGCTCTCTCCCACGCGTTTCTGGCTGCATCCGAACTCGAAGGCCCTCGAGTCTCCCGTCTCTCCCTTCACGAGATCAGTGCAGAGGTGCCCGCCCCGTGCCGATCCCAATTCTCGACGAACAGAGGATCCATTTCCACACGCCCATCATATCCACCACGGCGTCCTACTCACTCGGCCCCCTTCCACGCTCCCGCTCTTTTCGCGCCCATGCCTCAAACC
This sequence comes from uncultured Salinivenus sp., assembly GCA_964462965.1. Classification (GTDB taxonomy): domain Bacteria; phylum Bacteroidota; class Rhodothermia; order Rhodothermales; family Salinibacteraceae; genus Salinibacter. The sequence goes on along the minus strand of CAYXAD010000027.1, from coordinate 20,930 downwards.
CTTCAGGAACCCACGGTAGACCGCGACCTCGCCCTCGACCACGGCCTCACCGAAGACGAGTACGAGGAGATTGTCGACCGGCTCGGGCGCACCCCGTCCTTCGTCGAGCTCGGCATCTACTCGGTGATGTGGAGCGAGCACTGCTCCTACAAGAACTCGACCGCCATGCTCAAGACGCTCCCGCAGGAGGGCGAGCAGCTCCTCGCCGAGGTGGGCGAGGAAAACGCAGGCCTGGTGGACGTCGGGGAGGGGATGGCCGTGGCCTTCAAGATCGAGTCGCACAACCATCCCTCGGCCGTCGAGCCGTACGAGGGCGCCGCGACCGGCGTCGGAGGGATTCACCGCGACATCTTTACGATGGGGGCCCGGCCCATCTGCGCCTTGAACTCTCTCCGCTTCGGGTCGCTGGAGAAGTCGCGAGTGCGTTACCTGTTCGACGGCGTCGTCCGCGGCATCGGGGACTACGGCAACTCCTTCGGCGTGCCCACCGTGGCCGGCGAGGTCTACTTCGAGGACGCCTACGAGGGCAATCCGCTCGTCAACGCCATGAGCGTCGGCGTCGTGCGCACAGATCGCACGGCCCGGGCGGCGGCCGAGCATCCGGGCCATCCCGTCTTCGTCGTGGGCGCCTCCACCGGTCGCGACGGCATTCACGGTGCCACGTTTGCCTCCGAGGAGATCGACGAGGAGAGCGAGGAAGATCGCCCCAGCGTGCAGGTGGGCGATCCCTTTACGGAAAAGCTCCTCCTCGAGGCCACCCTCGAAGCCATCCGGGAGGGCGTCGTCGAAGGCATCCAGGACATGGGGGCGGCCGGGCTCACGAGCTCCGCCTTCGAGATGAGTGCCTCGAGCGACACGGGCATGGAGCTCCACCTCGACCGGGTGCCCACCCGAGAGACGGGCATGACGCCCTACGAAATCATGCTCTCCGAGAGCCAGGAACGCATGCTCGTCGTCTGTGAACCCGGGCACGAGGAAGACCTGAAGGCCATCTATGCGAAGTGGGACCTCAATGCGCAGCACATCGGCCGGGTGACCGACGACGGACAGGTCCGCGCCTACTGGCACGGCGAAGAGATGGCCGCGCTCGATCCGCATCACGTGGCCGGTGACGACGTGCCGGTGTACGAGCGCGAGACGGCCCGACCGGACTATCTGGAGGAAACCCGGGCCTTCGACGCCACGGACGTGCCGAACGTGATGCCGACCAATGCCACGGAGACGCTCACGGATCTCTTGGGCTCGCCCAATATTGCGTCCAAGCGATGGGTGCACGAGCAGTACGACACCATGGTACGCACGAACACGGTGGTGGGACCTGGGTCCAGCGACGCAGCGGTGATTCGCCTGAAGGGGACCGAGAAAGGGCTCGCCGTCAAGACGGACTGCAACGGCCGGTACGTGTACCTCAACCCGCGCCGCGGGGCCCAGATTGCCGTGGCGGAGGCCGCCCGCAACGTCACCTGTGCCGGGGGGCGGCCCGTTGCCGTCACCAACTGCCTCAACTTCGGCAATCCCTACAAGCCGGAGGTCTACTGGACGTTCGCCGAGGCCATTCGCGGAATGGGCGATGCCTGTCGCGCCCTCGGGACGCCGGTCACCGGCGGCAACGTGTCGCTCTACAACGAGCACCCCGAGGGCGCCGTCTTTCCGACGCCCACCATCGGCATGCTCGGCGTCGTGGACGATCTCGAGACGGGTCCCACGACGGCTGCCTTTCAAGAGGAGGACGACGTCATCTTTCTGTTAACCCCTGCCGACTGGACGCATTCGACGAACATCGACGGCAGCGAGTATCTCTCCCACGTGCACGACCGCACGGCGGGCGACGCGCCTCCCCTCGATCTGGAGGAGGAGCGGGCGGTGCAGGAGGCCGTCCAGGCCCTCATTCGGACCGGCATCGTCCAGCACGCCCACGACGTCTCCGACGGAGGCCTCGCCGTGTGCCTCGCCGAGTCCGTGATTCATGCAGAGGAGCTCGGGGCGGAGATCGATCTCCCGAATGCGTCACGAACTCGTCTCGACGCCGTGCTCTTTGGAGAAGCCCAGTCGCGAGTCGTTCTTTCGGTGCAGCCGGAGGACGAGGATCAACTGGAAGCGACCCTGGCCGATCGGGACGATGTGCAGGCGCACCGCCTCGGCACTGTAACGCCGGGCGGCCTTCACCTCACCGTACAGGACACGCCGGTGATTGACGCCGATCGGGCCTCGCTCGAGACCCCGTACGAGACGGCCATTCCCGATGCGATGACGCGCTAGGCTCTGACCCCCTCAAGGGCTGCACGTGGGCCTCGCTGCGCTCTGCTGCGTTCCGCTGCATCGCCGTAGGCGGGGCTACGGCTGCTTCGCGCGCCTTGCGGAGCCCACCGAGTCCGAACGTTCGCTTGCTTTCGGAATGATCAGACAGAGCCTGGGGAATCCCGTCGAGGGAGAATCGCTCCCCCTCATCCCTCGTTCTTCCTCGACCTGCCGAAGACCTACCAAAGCGGTCCGTCGCAGCCGGCACTTCTTGTACGAGCGGCGTCCCTTGAAAATGCCACTTCTGTAGAGCTCATGGGGATGCTGGACCCCTCCCACGCATTGAAACATGCAATTCACATCGCGGCGGTAGTCATGACCGCATCCCTCGCGTGAATAAAAAGTGCATCGAGGGTCCCCCTCGCACACGTTCGCATGCTTTTTAGCATGTCGAACGAGCGGGCCTGCGACGGCACAGTCGCCCTCGCGTGAGGTGTCTTCTTCATCCCCGGGTGCGAGGGGCGGGCCTTGTCGATGCCGAGAAGATACCGTCCGCTCGACGTGCGGTTCACCATCCTCCTTCCCCACAGGCCATGGCGTGGGCCGTGACACGCACGCACTCCCGGCCGGCGAAAGGGGACCTCAGAATCATTCTTCTGACTGCGCCCGAAGATCCCTGACGACGTTACTTCCATCTACCCACCGATAAGTACGATGCTTCGCTTCCCCAAACACCTCGGATATGTACTCGCGGCCCTTGCCGTCGTTACGTTCTTCGGATGCGACTCGCAAGGTTCCTCCGATGACGACGAACCGCCTGAGGCCTCGGGCGCGCAAGTAGTCGTCGCGGAGAATGACTCGCTGGGCAGCTACCTTACAGATGAGGATGGATTCAGCCTCTACCTCTTTACTGATGGAAATGGGAATCCCGTTCCCTGCACCTCCGACGAGTGCGTTGAAGCGTGGCCGATATTTGCGACCGAAGCTGAACCCAGCGCGGGCGACGGGGTCGATGCCTCGCTTCTCAGCACCACCGAGCGCTCGGACGGCACGGTCCAGGTGGTCTACAATGACTGGCCGCTCTACTACTTCGCTGGCGATGAAGACCCGGGTGACGTGAATGGCCAGGGCATCGAGTCGTTTGGGGGGATATGGTACCTCGTTGCGCCTTCTGGAGAAGAGGTAAGAGCCCCTGCAGACAACGATGATACCGACGATGATGACGATGGCGGTGGGAATCCTCCGTATTAGACCAAAGGCTGGAGGTGTTTCATAACCGAGTGCAGGGGGCGTCGCCGCGTCCACGCAATCAGACGCTCTCTCGAGGGACCACAGCTAGGCACCGTCTGCCCAATCGCTCAAGGGCTGTACGTGTGCATCGTTGCCAAACGCTTCAGTGACGTCCGGCTGCACATTGTCCTGTGGGTGCGGTCGGACGACGCGGAGCAGCTGGAGGTCGACGTTGCCGGCAGGCCCCCTGCCTCGTCCCTGTAACGCCGGGCGGTTTTCACTTCACCGTACAGGGCACGCCGGTGATTGACGTCGAACGGGCCTTGCTTGAGGTCCCATCCCCGACGGCCGTGGCGTAAGGGGGATCGTTGTTGCGATCTCAGCTGTTGGGGAGTGGGGATTCCAAGCCAGTTTTCCTCCATAGGAGTACGGGGGGAGGGAGCCTCTCCCCGGCGCCAATTCACCGAATGCACGTGGAACCCAGGGGCGTTGGAGAAACTGAATGGGGAGGCTTTTAGTACTCTTGGAACGCTGCACACGCCGCTTTTTTTCGACACAGATGACAGATCCCTATGGCTGAAAACGCCAATGTGAAGACCCTTACGGATGACAATTTCGAGGAGGAGGTCCTGAATGCCGATGAGCCGGTGCTCGTGGACTTTTGGGCAACCTGGTGTGGTCCTTGCCGCCAGATTGCACCCATCATCGACGATCTAGCCGACGAATTTGAAGGGCGCGCCAAGGTCGGCAAGGTCGATGTTGACGAGAACCAGCAGGTGGCCCAGGAATACGGCGTTCGGTCCATTCCGACCCTCCTGTTCTTCAAAGACGGGCAGGTCGAGGAGCAGCTCGTCGGCACGTCGGACAAGAAGTCGCTGAAACAGAAGCTCGAAGCCCTGACGGGACAACCGGCCTAGCACTTTCGAATGTCGAATGGCGAGTGCCGAATGGAGGCTTCCTGGCCCCCGTTCGGCACTCGTTTCTCCCATTCACATTTCTAACGAATTGACACGGTTATGCATGAGAACGGAAGGCCCGAGAACGGGCAGCACGTAGATCTGTCGGCCTTTGAGGGCATTGACTTTTCAGAGGCAGAACACCGTAAGGTCGTCGTGGTCGGCACCGGGCCGGCTGGGTGGACCGCCGCTCTGTATACGGCTCGCGCGGACCTCGATCCCGTCATCTACATGGGCCCCGAACCCGGCGGGCAGCTCACCACGACCACCGACGTCGAAAACTACCCGGGCTTCCCCGAGGGCATCCTCGGCCCGGAGATGATGGATCGCTTCCAGGACCAGGCCGAACGCTTCGGCGCTGACTCACGGTACGGCACGGTGACGGCCGTCGACTTCCGCGAGCGCCCCTATCGGCTGCTCATCGACGGGGAGACGCCGGTCTACGCGCAGACGGTCATCATTTCGACGGGGGCGTCGGCCAAGTATCTCGGGCTGGAAAACGAACAGCGCCTCATCGGCAAGGGCGTAAGTGCCTGCGCCACCTGCGACGGGTCCTTCTTCCGCGAGGAGACGGTGGCCGTCGTCGGCGGCGGGGACAGCGCCATGGAGGAGTCCACCTTCCTCACCAAGTTTGCCGACAAGGTCTACGTGATCCACCGCCGGGACGAACTGCGGGCCTCGAAGATCATGCAGAAGCGGGCCTTCGAGAACGACAAGATCGAGTTCATCTGGAATACCGAGGTGATCGACGTCCTCGGCGACCAGCAGGTCGAAGGCATCGAGGTGATCAACAACGAGACGGGCGAGACCTCCGTCATGGACGAGGTGACCGGCTTTTTCCTCGCGATCGGTCACACGCCCAACACGGGACCGTTCGAGGGCTGGCTCGAGATGGACGAAAACGGCTATATTCTGACCGAAGGCTCCTCGACCTACACGAACGTCCCGGGCGTCTTTGCGGCCGGCGACGCACAGGACCACGAGTACCGGCAGGCGGTGACGGCGGCGGGCACGGGCTGCAAGGCCGCCATCGACGCCGAGCGGTGGTTGGCCAAACACGGCGTCATCGATGCCCCTCGGACCGAAACGGAGTATCACGCAGCAGAAGCACAGCCCAGCGTCAACTCCTAAGAAGTTCCCTGTAATTGCTCCACATATGATGGATTTGTCAGTGCGTGCCCGGCTCATTGGTGTACTGGGCGTATTGCTCGGCGGCCTGCTCGTCTCGGCCTGTACCTTTGGAGGGTCGTCGGAGCCCGCCGATGAGGCTGTATCCGCAGATACCTCCGCCACGGCCGTGTCTGCCTCTTTGCCTCAGACGTCGTCGGCAGATCAGGCCTCTCCGGCCCCTCCTTCGTCGAACGAGTCCCGCTCTGTGGAGCAGCACCTAAACGACGCGAGCGTAGAGGCGCGGATTAAGCGTGCCCTCGTGAAGGAGCGCAGTCTTCGCCTTTTTGACTTTGAGCCCGAGGTTGTGGGAGGGCATGCGACCATTCAGGGCAACGTTAACACCCGCGATCAGTATCGCCGGGCTGAACGCGTGGCCCGTGAGGTCGAAGGGGTGGAGGCGGTGACAAACGAGCTCACAGTGGATGGACAGCCCGTGACTGAAGAGGAGGTGTCGTCTGCGGCACAGGCGGAGGCCTCCTCGGAAGCGGGCCGTGAAGAGACGGGGGTGTACTACACGGTGCGGGAAGGAGATACGCTCTGGGAGATCGCCCGCAAGCACGAAACGTCCGTCCGGCAGCTCCGAAGTCTCAACGACCTGCGCTCCTCGTCTCTCAGTCCCGGCACACGGATTCGGGTGCGGTGACCTCGGGCGAAGGGCGAGAACAGCAGCTCTAAGCCGTCTGAATGGCGGCGTGCAGTCCAGTGGTCCATTTCTAATGGGATGCAGGATGCTTCAGGGTTCGGCGGTGACAGTTGTTAGAAAATGTACCAATTAGGGAGGCTCCTCACCTCTTTTCACTCCGTTAGGGTGAAGATTTGTAACCTGGCCGATTCCTAGCGGACGACGACCATTTTACGGGTCGCCGAAAACGCTTCCCCCTCGACCTGGAGGAAGTACGTTCCAGAAGCGAGGTGTTGCCCCGCCGTGCTCAGCAGAAGCGGGCGCTGTGCATCCAGGGGTTCGTTGTGTAAGACCTGTAGGCGACGCCCGAGAGCATCGTAGAGAGCAATCCGCACGTCTTGAGTCTCTTCTACGACGAGTTCGACCCTGGCGGCGCCACGGGACGGGTTTGGTTGGGGCCCTTCCAGGGTGAAAGGCCTGTCCATCGGAATGGTGAGGGGGGTGGTGGCCTCAACGAATAATCCCTTCTCGGGGCCGTCCGTCGTTACGTGACGAAGCCGAAATGCGTACGTCCCGGGCGTTGGAACTTCTCCCTCGTACTGATACTGGAGGGGGTCGACGGAACGACCTTGTGAGGCCTTCGACTCCACAACGCCGATCTGCGTCCATCCCGCCTCCCTCCTCTTAGCGTCGGGCGTCAGGGGCCCGGCCCTCCGCTCAACGACGAAGCCTTCGCTGTTGCGTTCGTGAGTGGTCTGCCACCGAAGAGAAAAGGGGCGGGTTGGGGCGTCCACGTCGGAGGTAGAGCCGGCCTGCATCTCTGCAATCGTCACCTGGCGGACGGTGTAACAGTCGAGACGGGGAAATATCAGTTCGTTCTTTGCGTCCGTCACCTGAACGGGAGAAGTCTTGAGGGACGCTTCGATTGCGTCGGGGGACGTGTCCGGTTCTGTCTCTTGCAGAAGGGCAGCACAGCCGGCTGCATGGGGGGCTGCAGCGGAGGTGCCACCAAACGCGTGCGTTGTATTTCCCACTCCCGAGGTTTGGACGCCAACGCCGGGGGCCACGAGATCGAGAAACTGATTGCTATTCGTGAAATCGGTCACGTTATCCTCGGTGTCTGTGGCTCCGACAGAGACGACCTCACTCAGGCAGGCCGGCGAGGCGAGCGTTGAATGGGAGCCCTCGTTCATGGAAGATGCCACCGTGAGAACCCCCTGTGCCCGCAGCCTTCGCACTGCAGAAGCGCCCGACATATTCCACGCAGTGGTGTTGTCACATTCGGTCTGGAACTCACTGTCGGTGCCGAGGCTCATATTCACCACTTGCACCCCGAGCTCCGGATGATTGATGACGTAGTCGAGAGCGGCCACAATTTCGGAAAAGGCGGAGAAACGATTGTCTGCATTGAGCACCTTGATTGCAGTAATCTCTGCATCCGGTGCGACGCCCGGGGGGGGCTGCTTTCCGTCGGACGTGATGATTCCGGCGACGCTGGTTCCGTGTCCATGATCGTCCGTCGCCGCTCCACTTCCCGTTTGTCGATCGCTGCCATTCGGACATTGGCCCACTCCATTGAAATTCAGAAAGCACGCTTCGTGTGCGAGGTCGTCGGCCAGGTCGTCGTGATCCGGGTCGATTCCACTGTCGAGCACGGCGACGCCAGTTCCCTCTCCTGTAACCTCTCGATCATGCCAGCGGTGCGCTCGAATGGTCTGCACACTCGAAGAGAGACCTCCCTGTCCGCCTACATCGAGATCGATCCGGCGAACCTTTGGATGTCCGGCGAGGCGGTCGAGGGCCGCTTCTGATGTGATCCGTCCGGCCAGAGCAGGCACGGACTCGTACGTCTGTATTGCCTGGAATTCTGTGGCGGAGACGTTGGACAAGACCTCCGTCTGCACTTGCTGAACCTTGCGGTTTACGACGCTCCTGTTTGTGTGCTCTCCCTTGGGCAACGGCGGTTCCTCTAGAGCAATGACGACCTGCGCCTCGTTGGTCGTTGCGATAGCCGTCCGGACATCGACCCCTATTTTGTCATGAACCCCTTCCTGGGCGTAGACCGATCCCAATGACGAGAGGAGAAACAGTCCAACGAGAAAAAGTAGGAGGTTATGGAAACGCATCTACAGAATAGGAGATACATATGATGTAGTAAGTGTGATCCAATTTATAGAGAGGACGTGGGCTTCTCAAACAGGAATATCTGTATTCGGGGGAGGTAGGTGCAGACGAATGGTAGATTCGTAGGGGTCAGTCATTGGGGTTCGTCTGTTGCTCTAGTCTTTCTCCTTGACATTGAGTTTCTTGTTTGTACAGGATCGACGTTGGAGGAGAGAAACGAGCAGAGCGGTTTCCTATCCGCGTCCTAACCCGTAGATTAATTGAGTCACTGTCTGACTTATTTCTTACGGTCGCCATGTACCGATTAGCTCGCGTTCTCCTTCCTCTTGTGTTTTTATTTGTAGCTTCGCCGGTCGCTGCCCAAACCGAGGGAGGCGGGGATCGACTTACAGGAGAAGATTATGCCCGGAGTCCGGTCATTGCCCCGAACGGGATCGCCGCCACCAGCCAACCCCTCGCCTCTGAAATCGCGATCGACATCATGAAGCAGGGCGGCAGTGCCGTGGACGCGGCCATCGCCGCCAACGCGGCGCTGGGCCTCATGGAGCCGACCGGAAATGGGATCGGCGGCGATCTGTTCGCCATTGTGTGGGACCCGGAGACCGAAGAGGTCCATGGGCTCAACGCGAGCGGCCGGTCTCCGCAGGGACTTTCCTACGATGAGCTCCGGGAGCAGCTCGGCGACCGAGACCAAATCCCCTACCTGGGCGCCTTTCCGGTGAGCGTTCCCGGCACTGTGAGCGGCTGGGGCAAGCTTCACGAACGATTTGGCACTCTGGATCTGGAGACGATCCTGGCGCCGACCATCAAATACGCGCGGGAGGGCTTTCCCCTCTCGCAGGTGATCGCCTACTACTGGCAGGGCAACGTGAGTAGCTTTCAATCGGCGGACCTGCCGGATGACAACTGGCGCGACACCTACCTCATCGAGGACGGGGACACGCTTCGGGCGCCCCGCGAGGGCGAAATGTTCCGCAACCCGGACCTCGCCAATACGCTCGAGCACATTGGGGAACATGGAACCGAATCGTTCTACGAGGGGGAGATTGCCGAAACCATGGATCAGTACATGCGGCGGGTCGGGGGCCACCTGCGGGCCGAGGACTTTGCCGACCACGAGGCCAACTGGGTCGATCCCGTCTCCGTCACCTACCGTGGGGTCGACGTCTACGAGCTGCCCCCCAACGGGCAGGGCATCGCCGCGCTGCAGATGCTTCAGATCCTGGAGGGCTACGATGTCGAGGACATGGGACACAACTCGACCGACTACCTCCACGTGCAGGCAGAGGCCAAAAAGCTCGCCTTCGAAGACCGGGCTCGCTACTACGCCGATCCGGCCTTCGCCGACGTCCCGGTTCAAGAGCTCGTCTCCGAGGAGTACGCCGACGAGCGACGGTCGTTAATTGAGATGGACCAGGTGCTGTCCGAGCCGTCGCACGGCGATCCGCGGTCTGTTGCCCAGGCCGACGCTCGCCTGGAGGACGGGGATACGATCTACCTCACGGTCGCCGACTCGACCGGCATGATGGTGTCTCTCATCCAGAGCAACTACAGTGGCATGGGGAGTGGGCTGGTCCCCGACGACCTTGGCTTCATGTTTCAGAACCGAGGGGCCCTCTTTACGCTCGAAGAGGGGCATCCAAACGTCTACGAAGCCGGCAAGCGTCCCTTCCACACCATCATTCCGGCGTTTGCCACGAAGGACGGGGAGCCCTTCTTGAGCTTCGGCGTCATGGGTGGAGGCATGCAACCGCAGGGACACGTTCAGGTGCTGTCCAACATCGTCGACTTCGGCATGAACGTGCAGGAGGCGGGGGATGAAGCTCGCTACCGGCACTACGGCAGCAGTTCGCCCACCGGAGACGACATGGAGGGCCGCGGCACGCTGCGGCTTGAAAGCGGCGTTCCCGAGACGGTGGTGCAGTCCCTGCGCGGCCGTGGGCACGCTGTGGACGTCGGGGCCGGGGGATACGGCGGCTATCAGGCCATCCGCTGGGATCCGGAGGAAGGCGTGTACTGGGGCGGCACCGAGATGCGCAAGGACGGCATTGTCGTGGGGTATTGAGCGCGCAGTCGGGCAGGAGCCGGTTCCTCTCCACGCGCTCGCCCCCTCGTATCAGCCAATCGTAGATGGAGAAACGTTGCACGGTGAACGTAGAACGTGCGACGATTTGGGCAGGCCGGGGGCGACACGGAGGGTGTCGAGGCGCTCCGGTGTCGGAAGGGCCGCCTCGGTCGTCGGATCCGGAGTCGCCTGGCCGTATGTCGGCGGGGCAAAGGCTGCAATACAGGCGACAAGGAGGCCCCTGCGGTCGCCCTGCCGGACGTGGTACAGCACAGCAGACATGAGAGCGAGGAACGCGGGAGAGATCAGACGGAGAAGCAGAGGCCGGCTTTGAGCTCCCGGTCCGAGTTCAGATGTGGACGTCGGTTCTTCGTTTGGAGCCGGTGTCCGATACACTTGTTCTTTTCCCCGGCCCCTTCTGGGAAAAGGAGTTAGGAATCATCTGGCTCGAGCGTAAAGTCGAGGTCTCGAGCCACAGTCTCCCCGGTTATCTCGTCGGTGACGCGGACCGTTACGCGCACCTTTTGGGTCTCATCCTGGTCGATCTGGGAGAGGTCCAGCAGGATGGTTTCTTCCGTCCGGCGATCGGAGCCTTCCATGGTCATCTCCGTGCTGGTGCGCTGCGTGTCCTGCCCCCGGAAGAGGCGAGTCCAGCCCCGATCGGTTTCTCCTTTTGCTTCGTAGGCCACCGTATAGCGTGTTCGGTCGTTGGCGTCAAAGGTCAGGTGGTACACCTCAAACGAGAGGAGGAGCGGAATGCCCGTCGTGATGGTGCGAAATGGATAGGGGGTGGCCTTCGCAGTGAGGTTGTCAACCGATGGGGGAGTCGACGACGCCGGAAGCGAGAGGACCTTTACGTCACTCATCTCAATTCGAGTGCCGTCGGAGCGCAGCGGCTCGAGCGAGTCGGCCCGAGCGGTGGCGAGCCGACGCTTGGGCCCCATGGTTCCTCCTTCAGAGCCGGTCTGCCAGAGCTGGTACTGCGTCCATTGCAGGCCGAGATGAGCCAGCTCAGACGTACCATCGAGCACGACGGGGGGAGGAATGATGGCCTCTCGGTTAGAAGCCGGATCGGACGGGAGCCGGTATCGGCGCTGTACCTGCTGGCGCGACTCGTGCCCGGCATCGTACTGCACGATCGAGAGGCTCAACAGGGAGGAGGGGGCAGTTGCGCTGTCGTCGCTCGGTTCGAGCTTCAGAGCCGACGAGGGAATGCCCCAGTAGACTTCGGTTTGGGTTCTGCCATCCCGCGTGAGAAAACGGGCGGTTCGGACGGCCACCGGCAGGTGGGCCGTTCTGTCGAGCAGGGTGGTGTGCTGGCGCGGCATCGCCTCCTTGCGCCGTTCGGCCGCATTGGCATCTTCCCGCTCAGCTCTCGAGACCATCCGCGGGACGAACTGATTCGGGAAGTCGATTCCCAGGATGTTGTCTGCAAAGACGCGTCGCGTCTGTCCGACCCCTTCTCCGACGACGGCCTGTTGTTCACCCATGGCCGTCTGGTCCCCGCCGCCGGTCATCTCTCTCACCTCCGCCTGGGTGGCCTGCATCTCCTGATAATTGGCATAGTTGGCAATTTCGTTGTAGCGGCTGCCGAAATCAATGTGATAGAGGGCGAGCTCGCGGTAGACGGCCTCCATGGCCATGAGGGCCGAGTAGGCAATGTTCAGGCCCCGTTCCGAGTCGGACCGCCGCATCGTAAGGTGGCGGGGAAGCAGATCGTTGGCTTCTGCAATGTGGTAGCAGTCCGAGGAACTTTCCTCTGCAAAGAGGTAGTACCCGGAGTCATCGATGTGGGGATAGAGCCAGATCTCGCTCTCGGGAAAGTCGGACGACGAGACGTGAACGCCGAAGCGAAAGACCTCTCGGAAAAACTTGCCGTTCTGATAGTCAATCGATTGCTGTTTGTACGGCGACCCAAAGCGAAGCTGAATGATGCCGCGGTCATCGAGGCCGCTGGTTCGTTCAGTGCATTCGTAGTCCTGTTGGACCTGAACGAGCCGTCCCAGGTGTTCTTCCAGGCGTTCGTTTTCTTCCGTCTGCGAAAAGGGATCAAGGCCCCGCCACCACTCCTGAAGAACCTGTCCGGCCTCGGCCTGAAAGGTCCAGGACTCGGCATCCGCAGAGCGTTCCTCCTCGATGACGCGGCCGAGCACGTCATCGGACATGAGCGGAGCGATCTGTGCGACCCGACGGCGGTAGAGGTTCTTCAGGGCCGAGGAAGTGTCGGGGCGGACCTCTCCAAGGAGCGTCTGGTAAATGTTGACGGCCTGCAGGCGTTCGCCCCGCAGTTCCTCCGGAGAGAGATGCCGCAGGTAGGCGTCTGCGAGACGTACGTCGAACTGGTCGGACGCCCACAGGGCTCGCATGCCGTCTTGCCAGGTCGACCGGGCCGCTTCAGGCTCTTCCCGCTGCTCATAGGTGACCCCGAGCCAGTATGCAACGGCCCCCTTTCCCTGGACGACGAGGCTCGAGTCGGCATTCATTGCTGCCTCGAGTAAAGGAACGGCTTCTTCCATGCGATCGTCGTGAAGAAGGCGGAGGCCTGCTTCCGCCTTCGCCGCGGGAGAGAGCTTCTGAAGCTCAGATGGAGGAAGCTGCTGGGCCTGCAGGCTGGGCGCCCCCCCCACCACGAGGAGAGTCATCAACGTCCAAAAGACTAGCATTTTCCCTCGTCCGTTCCGCAGCACCGTCCTCTGGAGGCGTAGAAGATGCGTTTGCTGTCTCATGGCATTATGTTTTCTATACGGGGAGGGGCCTCCTACAATACCACCGGGTGTTAGTGGATGTTCATTTGACCTTTATGTTTCCAGGGGGCCCAACTTTTCTCCGTCGACGTTCGCGGGGAGGGGATCTCGTCCTCCGGCGCTGCTTCTGAAGAGACGTGTTTCTGCAATCCATCCGCGATCCCGTTGATTTCTCCCCTTGTCCAATACCGAACGGCAACGAATGTCGAGCGCTGGTCGCTCGTCAATGCCGTTGCCCTGCTTGCGGCGGCCGCGTGCAGCCTGTGGGTCGGGGCCGTTTGGCCCCTCCTGGTCGGAGGGGGGAGTTTGATTGCAGCGTTCGTCTTCGTGGCGCGGAACCAGTGGACGCCGGGGGGGCGCTTTGGGGTCGCCAACGCAGTGACCGCACTGCGGGGGATTTTCCTGCTTGGCCTTCCGTTCGCTGCGACCCAGGATTCCCTCTGGGTCATTCTGCTGAGCTGTGTCGTTCTTGCAGCCGATGGGCTCGACGGTTGGCTCGCTCGGAAGCAGGGGCTCTCCTCCGAATTCGGGGCGTTCTTCGACAAAGAAACGGATTCCTTCTTTCTCCTTCTCTTGTGCGGGCTGGCGGCATTTGAGGGACGTCTCCCGGTGTGGATTCTGGGAGTGGGACTGTTGCGCTATGGATTTATCGTTCTCCTCTTCTGTGTGCCAACGCCGCAACAGTCGGAGGGCCAGTCCGAAGGGGCTCGCTATGCGTACGGGGGGATGGTGGGGGCGTTGCTCACGTCGTTTCTTCCGTACCCTGCTGTGTACGGGCCGGTGGTCTTGCTGGCCACTGGGGGGCTGTTGCTTTCGTTTGCGCTGTCGCTCTGGCGGATCGTTCCGAGACGGCACGTGTTGGGGGAGTCGTAGCCAACGGCTCCTCCTTGAGAAGGCCTGCCAAGCCGTGACGCATCGACCCTAACGGACTTCATCCGCAATGTCCTCGCACTGGTCTACGGAGCTCTCTGCCTCTGGGGCAACGCTCGCTCGCTTTGGGGCGCTCTGGTTGGGGCTTAGCCTGTTGCCGTTTCTCCCAGCTCTCTTCTCTCCGTTGGCGGTGAGTCCCTACGTGCCCCTCTCCGTCGAGGTGCTCGTCCTCGTCACGGCCGTCGTGTATGCAGACGACACCCGCTGGGAACGAGTAGCTCGGGGGGCAGCAGGCTTCGGCCTGGGTGCACTGTTGCTCTATCAGGTTTATGACGCTGTGGTCTACACGGCCTTTCGGCGCAACGGCATCCTATACGAAGACCTGCAGTTTCTCGAAAACGCAGCCTACCTCGTCCTCGACCTCCGGTCGTGGCGCATGGCAGGGGGAGGGCTGCTCGCCCTGGTCGGGGCCGTAGCCCTCGCCTGGCTCGTGCCGCGCGGCCTGCGGTCGCTGGGGCACGCGGGTCGTTCTGGCGGCTGCCGGGGCCTTCTGCTGGCCGTGCACCTCCTTGCATGGCCGCTCGTGATCCTGGTCGGCCCCGCGAGTAATCTAGGGACGGAAAACCTTACCTATCAGGTCGCCAACGAGCGCACCCAGGTGCGGACGGTGATCACAAAGGCGGCCGCCAATGCGAACGCGTCGTTTCGCCTGAAGGCCATGCTGGACTCCATAGAGACGACCCCGGTAGATTCCAGCTACGCCTCTTACGACGCCCTCGATCTTCGGCGTCCCCCGCCGGTGTACCTTTTGATGGTCGAGTCCTACGGGTCGGTCCTCGAGACGCATCCCGCTGTGCGAGCCCCCTATCGTGAATTGATGAGGCGCTCCGAGTCGGCCCTTGCCGAGGCCGGGTGGCACATGGCGACGGCCCGGAGCGAAGCGCCCATTCAGGGGGGGCGGTCCTGGCTGTCCATTGCCACCACTCTTACCGGCACCCCTGTTGCGCATCAGCTCCTCTTCACTCAGGTCCGGTCGCAGCTCGAGGGAGTGCCCCACCTCGTCCGGTTCCTCGACGGACAGGGCTATCGGACCGTCGCCCTCCAGCCCTTCACGCACGAACGGCCCGGCCTGCCCGTCAAAAACATCTACGACTTCGATCGGACCCTCTATCGAAGTGACCTGGACTACGAAGGTCCCGCGTACGGTCTTGCGGGGGCCCCCGACCAGTACAGCCTCCACTACGCCCACGAGCACCACCTTTCCCCGGCGGACGGTCCGTTCTTTCTCTTCTTTGAAACGGTCGACTCCCACGCGCTCTGGAACTATGGGCTGCCTCCGTATCTCGACGAGTGGGATCAGTTTAATGCGTTTTCCGGGAGCGACTCCTCCCCGCCCCGATCGGACTCCGTTGGACAGCCCCCCTCCCGCTTCCTGCCCGACTCCATCACGGCCCCGGTGATTTTTGATCAGCCGACTCCGCTGCGCTACCTTCGTCACGTGGCCTACGACCTGCGGGTGCTCCGCGAGTACCTGATGGAGGAGGCCCCCGAGGGCAGCCTCGTTCTTCTGCTCGGCGATCACCAGCCGCCCCTCCTCGATACGGAGGGCAAGAACGTTCCGCTTCACGTGCTCAGCACCGATTCGACGCTCGTAGAGGAGGCTCGGCAGTATGGCCTCACCGAGGGCCTGGTGCCCAGCGACCAGAGTGGTCAACTGTATCACGAGGGGCTCTACTCCCTGATCGTTCGGTTGTTGGCCAGTCGAGACCGGGACAGTGCCTCGGCCGATACGACCCGCCTCCCCTCCTTCCGACCCCGGGGGGTGTCTCCGTCTCTATTGGTTCAATGATCTGGGAGTCGGGAGAGGCCCCTGCAACAGTGCCTGTGGCGGCGGTCACCGACGGGCCCGAAGTTCTTCCAGGGCCGATTGGAACTGGAGCGCGGCCTCTCGCCACGTTGGGAACTCCTGGCTCCGTCGACGGGCCGCTCGGCCTTTGTGGCGCCGAGGCATGGGGTCGACGAGGAGGGAACGGAGAGCCGCCTGCAGTGCAACGGAGTCGCCAGAGGACACAAGGTGGCCGGCTGGAGCATCGTCCAGGTTTTCGGGCAGTCCCCCGACGCGATATCCGACGACTGGGAGGCCTCGGGCCATGGCCTCCCGAGTGGCCATGCTGCGGGTTTCGAACCGGGACGGAAGGACGAATACGTCAGATCGATCGTACCAGGTGCGCAGGGTGGAGGAGGGCACGGCCCCAGTATACGTCACGCGGTCCGCGAGTCCATTCGTGTGGATGCGTCGGCAAACGGCCCGGGCGTAGTCCGGCTCGAGCGAGGGGGTTCCCACGAGCGTCCACGTCCAGGGCTCCGACCTGAGCCGGTGGAGCACGTCGAGGAAAGAGCGTACGCCTTTTCCAGGAATTAGGTTGGCGACTGTAAGCAGCCGGGGCCGAGAACGGACCGAGAGGACCGACGGGGGCGGGCGGAATGAGGCATCGAGACCGGGAGGAACCACCCGAATGTCGGGGCGAGAGATTCCTTCCTGCGCGAGCGCCCGCTCGGCGAAGCGACTCGTGGTCACTACGCCATCGAACAGGTTGAGGACGGATCGCTCGCTCGTGGCTCTTTCCGAGTCCCGCTCTCTAGGATCGATACAGTGGAGATAGTGGGCCAGGAGAACGAACGTGGCCGTGGGGTGCCTGTCCCGGAGGGTGCGGAGGGCCTCGGGGTAGCGGATGAGGAGGCTGTCGACGACCAGGACCTCGGCATCAGGGGCGTCGAGCTGCAGGCGAGGCGTCGAGACAGGGTCCCACGAGCGCGTTTCGATGGAGAGGGCTCGACGTGCCTCCTCGACAATTCGACGATTAAAGATATTCCCTCCCGTCTGCAGGTCGTGGATGTCGGGAACCAGAACGGTCGCGTGCATGAGAGTCGAAAAATCTTACCGAAGACTGACGGAAACGGCCCAGGTGGGCGATTCCGCTTGATTTAGTAAGACTCCGCTTCGCTGCGCTCGGAAGGATCATCCTGTACAGGTATTTTTGGTGATCTACTTACGAGTTTTCTCGACGGTCGACCGTCGAGCGGGCCTGTTCGTTGGTCCGGGGGTCCGTCGAGCTGCGCACCCGGACGAGGGGGGCGAGGTGTTTGACCTGCCGAGAGGTCTTGTCGGAGTTCATAATGTTTAGCAGCATGGTGACGGCTTCGTTTCCCAGCTCCACCATGCGAGCGTCGACGGAAGAGAGCGAGGGGGTTAGATGTTTGGCGCTCGGGATGTCGTCGAAGCCAATGACGGCGACATCATCGGGCACCTGAAGGTCGGCCTGGTGGAGGACGCGGTACGCCCCGATGGCCATGTAGTCGTTACAGGCAAAGACGGCATTCGGTCGGGGCGACGTCTCCAGGAGGCGACGCATGGCTTCCTGCCCCGATCTGGGGTTGAAGGCCCCGTTCACGATCCATTCCGGGCGGGGATCCAGGCCCGCCTCGTTCATGGCGGAACGATATCCGGCGAGGCGTTCTCGCGTGTCGTAGTTGTCTGGGTCGCCGAGAATAATGCCAATTCGTTCGTGGCCGAGGTCGATGAGGTGTTGAGTGGCACATCGTCCCCCTTTGCGGCTGTCAATGGACAGAACGCTGAAGTCGTGCCCTTCGGCGTTGCTGTTGAGGAGCACGACGGGAATCTCGTCAGGGAGCAGCGGTTCCAGGTCCGACGGCGGCACCTGCGGGGTCATGAGGATGAGCCCGTCGATGCGCCCGTACATGGCGTGGAGGGCGCGTTTGGTGTCGGCGGTAGTATCGTGGGAGCTCGCCAACAGCAGCAAACGCTCGTGTTGTTTTGCCGCCTGATCGAGCCCACGGATCACCTCCGGAAAATACTCCCCGGTCAGGTACGGCATGAGTACCCCAAAGGTCTGGGTCTCCTTGCTGCTGAGGCTACGAGCCGTCGCGTTCGGAATATACTCGAGCTCCTCGGCGGCCTCGAGGATGCGTTTTCGGGTAGATTCCTGGACGGGGGCAGTATCGTTAAACACGCGGGAGACGGTGGCTGGAGAAACCCCAGCTTTCTCTGCCACCGCCCGGATTGTGACGGCCATCAGAAGAATGGAATTGATAGAAGTGAAGGTACGCTAATGATACAGAAGAGCGACCGAGGATATAAAGGTTGCATTGGCCGATCTATGGAGAAATATTTTTCCAACTCGACGAAGGCCTCTTTACAGTGCACGTCCACAACCCTACTCCTCTTTCACCGTTTGATCGGAGAGAGACGGCTCTGCTTTCTTCAAACCAGACCTTTCAGCATGGCTGGACACAACAAGTGGTCGAAAATCAAGCGCCAAAAGGCCAAGGAGGATAAGCGAAAGTCGAAGATTTGGGCCAAGCTGTCCCAGGAGATCGCCACCGCGGCGCGCCAGGGAGGAGGCGATCCGGAGGCCAACGTGCCGCTGGCCCAGGCCATTGAACGAGCCGAAGCCGAGAACATGGCCAAGGATACGATTGAACGGGCCATCAAGCGAGGCACCGGGGAGCTGGACGGGGAAGGGTACGAGCCCGCCACCTACGAGGGGTATGCCCCACACGGGGTGGCCGTTTTTGTGGAGGCGATGACCAATAACATTAACCGGACCGTGGCCGACCTGCGCTACCTCTTCGAAACCCACGGCGGCAATCTGGGAAAGGACGGGTCCGTGGGGTATTTGTTCGAGCAAAAAGGTCGCTTTGAGATCCCTACGGAGGAGGTCGACGAGATCGACCTCCTCGACGTGGTCGTGGAGGCCGGGGCGCAGGATGTCAGTACGGAGCAGGACGTCTTCGTTGTTACCACGTCGGTCGAGGCCTTTGCCGACGTCGAGGGAGCCTTGGAAGATGCCGGGATCGACGTAGAGGAGAGCGACCTGGTGCGCGTTCCCACCACCACGGTCTCGCTCGATCCCGACCAGGGCAAAACGGTACGAACCCTCGTCGAAAAGATTGACGACCACGACGACGTAGAGGCGGTCTACACGACCCTGAAGGTCGACGGCGCGCCTCTGGCCCTCTCGTCGGAGGACGGAAACGCGTAGGTAGCTGCTACCGAGGAGAGAGCTTTTGGGAATGGGCAGCGGGCAAATGCGTGAGTACGGAGATGAGGAGGCGTTTGCTTCCAGCCCTACACACGTCCATCCGTCCAAACCTCGATCGAGGCTGGATTGTCTGCCGACAAATGCCGATGCTGTAGTGTGCACCCTACGACGGGACGAGCGATCCAATTCCGCATTATTCCCCATTCTGCACGCTACCCCTCGAAATGGTCCTCCTCGGCATCGATCCCGGGTCTCGCGCCACCGGTTATGGATTTATCAACGTCGAGGGGGAGAAGACCTTGACGGCCGCTGGGACCCTTCGTCTGGACGGGAGCGACGCGCACCCTGAGCGGTTAAAACAGATCTACGACGGGCTCGCAGAGCTCATCGAGGAGCACGCGCCCGACGCGTTCGCCATCGAAATGCCGGTCTACGGGAAGAACCCGCAGTCCATGCTCAAGCTGGGGCGAGCCCAAGCCGCCGCCATGATGGCCGCGCTCAACGCCGGCCTGCCCGTCGCCCAGTACACCCCGAAGGAGATCAAGAAGGCCGTGACCGGAAACGGCAATGCCTCGAAAGGGCAGGTTCGGTTTATGATTCAGTCCATCCTCTCGGGGTGCGACGACGATCTCTCCCACGATGCAGCCGACGCGGTGGCCGTGGCCCTCTGCCACACCTTTCGCGACGCCCACGGCGATCCCGGAAGCGGACAGAGCTACACCGGGTGGGCCAGCTTCGTCGAGTCCAATCCGGACCGCGTCTCCGAATGAGGAATGCGGAGTTCGGAATGGGGAATGGGAAGACGTACTGAGTGACATTCCGCACTCCACATTCCACACTCGTCAGTCGTATCCGAGCTCCTTGTCGCGGACCTGCACCACTTCCATGACCTCGTCGCGGTCGAGCTCGTCGCCACTCATTGTACAGGCGAGATCGGCCATGCGCTCGGCCTTGTTGGGAGCTTGGCGCCACTCCGGATGGGCCTGGTCGATGAGACTGACGAGGATTCGGAGGTAGGGGTAGCGCTCTTCGGCGGAGTCGATCTCGGCAATGGACTGGGCAAAGAGTTCGGCGTTGCGGCCGACCTGCCGGTCGACCATCTTGGTGTCGTAACGCATGAGGGGACGAATCAAGGTGAAAGCCATCGATGGGGAAGCCGTTGCTTCCTTCGGGGGCACAATAACGCAAGGTCCCTGCCGAGAGTTGCCTGGCGGACGTCGGCAGCGCACGGACGGTGTCAGCATAGTTCATGGCAGTGGCGAACTTGGTGAAGCCGGCACCGTAGGATCAAGGCAGTACCACAGAGGTCTTCAGCGTCATGTCCAGTCAAACCAGCGAACCGTCCACGCCGTACCGGTTGGAGCTGCTCCCGGAGGTGCCCGCCTTTCACCGCGATGCCCTCCGAAAGGGGCGCCTTGCGAAGGGACAGCTCGTGTACTACGGTCCCCACCCTTCGTACTACGGCATCGGAGAGGTCAAGCGCATCAACGGGTCCGACATTGCCGTCGACTTTCGCGGCACCGGCCTGTTCGACGTCCACGAGGAAATCATGGACCAGCGCTATCTCATCCGCATCCCCCAGGAAAAAATGGCGGAGTTGTAGCGCTCTAGGATTGGAGGTGGATCCTCTCCAAGGAAAAGCTTCTCTCGGCAGAAGGTTTTCTTTTATCCCCTTTTTTTCTTCTACTGGGGGCAGTCGACCTGCATTTCTAAAAAGCGGCCCTTCTTCATGGCCCATCTTGACGTCGCGAACGTCACCAAGCGCTACGGAAAAACCGTGGCGGTCGACAATGTCTCGTTCTCGGCCGAGCCGGGTCGCATTCTGGGACTGCTCGGGCCCAACGGGGC
>CAYXAD010000026.1:0-21831 GCA_964462965.1 uncultured Salinivenus sp. | reverse complement strand
AGGCCGAGGAGATGGCCAGGAGCGACCACGTGCTCCAGGAAATTAGATTCATCCGTGGCTCCGTTCGGGAGAAATCTCGGGGAGTGTCGACAGTGAAGGGGACAGGTCCTCCTGGTTCCGGTCGGCAACGTCCGAAAAACTCTGCCTCCTCATGGGTTCTGCCTACTGTCGGGACGACGATTTCAAAAGTCCGGGTGCGAATCTACTTCGTGTTACGTGTTGCCTGAGATCCTGCGTCAAACCGGACAATCGACGCCGCCAAGAGGCTCCACAATTTCGGCGGGGCAGATCCTGTCGGGTTGTACTGAGCGACAAGAGGTTTCTGAGGGGCAAGGAAACGGCATACAAACAAGGATGAGTTTAAACTCTCTTCTCCTCAAAGCGATTACTGGCCGGGCACCCATTGGCCTCAAGGTTACATGCGTGCAGGGCCTTTCTCAGGGCCGACTCTTAGGCTACACTGACAGTCAACCGCCTCTCATTTGCCCGTCTGGATTCCCGTGTGCTCCGGCCGGCCGTTCGGCTCCCCGTTTCGCTCGGGCAGATTTCGGCCTAGGGTTCATGCTCTTTTGCGTCGTGCCGATCAGCGCCGTACCGCCGACCGAGAGCGTTGGCTTCGAGGAAGATATACTGCACCCTCGGGTACTCCGTCCGGATTTGTTGTTCGAGGCGTTCGACAGCGGTTTCGACCTCCTCGGCGTCAAGGTCCTCGCGAAACTCCAGGTCCATGTTTAAGAGCAGCGAGTCGGGACCGACGTGCATGCTCAGGAGACGTCGGACTGCTTTCACGTCCGGGTCTTCACTGGCGAGGTGACGGATGCCGACCTGAATGTCGGGTGCAGCTGCCTCCCCAATCAGAAGTTTTTTGCTCTCCCAAACCAGAAAGGCAGCCACGGTGCAGAGAATCAGGCCGATCAAGATTGAGGCGACGCCGTCGAGGACGGGCATGTGAAGCGCATTTGCGAGATGAATCCCGAACAGGGCCACGATGAGACCGGAAAGGGCAGCCGTGTCTTCAAAGACCACCGTGAAGGTCGTGGGATCTTTGCTCGTTCGAATGGCCTGAAGAAAACTTACGTCCCCCCGCTCTTTATTGAACGCCTGGATGGCCGTTCGGAGGGCGAGCCCCTCGAAGACGATGGCCGCCCCCAGGACGAGGGTGTTCAGCGTCAATCCTCCGATGGTGATGCCAAAGACGGTTGCACTACTGGGGCCGCCATGTCCCGGATCCATCGTATGCAGAATGCCTTCGTAGAGGGAGATCCCACCCCCAAGCCCAAAGATGAGAACTGCTACCGTGAGGGTATAGAAGTAAAGCGATTTGCCGTGACCGTACGGATGCATTTCATCCGGCGGGCGCTGGCTGCGACGCATGCCGAGGAGGAGAAGCCCGCCGTTGCCGGTGTCCACGAGAGAGTGGATGCCTTCCGAGAGCATCGCAGAGCTCCCGCTGACTGCGGCCCCGAAAAATTTCGTTACTGCGATGGCAAAGTTCCCGAGGATGGCGGCATAGACTGCCTTTTTGGAAGAGGCCATGGAGAGAGAAGACGTTACCGAAGAAAGTCGATCGCCAAGGTATGCCCTTTTCGAAACGGACGAAAGCGAATGAGTTCGCCTTCAAAACTGACGAGTAAAGTGAGGAGTGAGTTCTCCGTCTCGGTATTCAGGCAATTCGTGCGATGTCGGATGGAGCTCGTGACGGTCGCAGTCCGTGCTGATCGGCAGTGCCGAGTCTGGAGGAGGCGAGTGTTGGTTCGTTTCGGAGGCGAAATTGATTCCACCTGTCAGTTCGGGGGACAGGATCGGGGAGAGGGAGGGGGAAATGTCGGCCCTGTTTGTTTACACTCCCGGTCGGGAGGCGCATTTAGAGTCTGTTTTGATTTATGCCTCGGGTTACGAGCGGTCTCGATGGGCTGCAAATCGGCCTCTTCGTCAACAAGTAGTTCCACTACGCGTCTCCTCCTCGGCCGATGTTCGCCTCATCGATCCTCACTCTCACTTTCCGACTCAAAATCAAAACAGACTCTTAGTGTTCGAGGTGAAACCAGCGATACCCGTACTCGGCGAGATTGACTTCGCATTCCTCTCGTTCGAGGGGCTCGTACTGCCGGTCCCCGTGGAGGTCGGCAAGGCGTCCCTTCGGGAAATTGCTTAGGTCCAGGTTCACTCTGCATGCCTCGTCTTTTAGGTTGTGAACGGCAATGAGGGTGCTTCCTTTCCGCTGACAGGCATGCGCAAACACGGAAGGGTTTCCCGTTTCCAGGACCGTCAACTCTCCGTGGCCCGGTTCCCGATGCTCCTCCCGCCTGCGAATCATCCGCTGCATCCAGTTGAGGCGAGAGGTGGGGTCTCGGCGCTGGCTCCGGACGTTCACCTCGTGATAGCTGTAGGGACCTTCGTCGATCACTGGACGCACGAGCGCCTCCTCGGGGGCGTCGGAAAAGCCCCCATTGCGCTCGCTCGACCACTGCATGGCTGTTCGGACACTTCGCCGTCCCGAGAGAGACAAGTCGTCGCCCATCCCGATTTCCTGTCCGTAGCGGAGCACCGGTGTCCCCGGCAAGCTGAACATGAGGCTAAAGGCCAGTCGAACGCGGCGCTCGTCGCCTCCGAGGATCGGAGTCAGCCGGCGGCGGATGCCGCGACCGAAGATTCGCATGTTTTCCTCCGGTGCGAAGGCATCGAAGACCTCCTCGCGCTCCTCGTTGCTGAGCCGGTTTAGGTTCAATTCGTCGTGGTTGCGCAGGAAGTTGGCCCACTGGCCTTTCCGGGGCGGCTTTTTGGACTTCCGGAAGCCCTCCTCGAGAGCGGCTGCGTCCTTGCGGGCGAGGGCCAGGACGAGGTGCTGGTTGAGGAGGAAATTAAAGAGCATGTGGACCCCGTTCTGGAAATAAGCGCCGATTTTGTCGGCCGAGACGTTGGCTTCGGCCAATAGAACTGCGTCGCTCCTTCGGCTCTGCACAAACTCGTGAAACCGCTGAAGATACTCGTAGGAGGAGCTGACGGTCGCCTCTTCCCTGACGCCTTTGAGCTCGATCATGTACGGTGCGGCGTCGAGCCGGAAGCCGGACACGCCCAATTCCAGCCAAAAGCCCATGATCCGGCGAATCTCGTCTCTCACCTCCGGATTGGCGACGTTCAGGTCCGGCTGGTGCTTGTAGAAGCGGTGGAGGTAGTACTTTTCGGCCGTTTCGTCGTAGGTCCAAATCGAGGCGGAGTCGTCTTTGAAGATCACGGGGCGCTCCGGCTCCTCTGGTTTCTCTTCCCTCCAGACGTACCAGTCGTGCTTCTCAGAAGAGGGATCGCGGGCTTCCTGAAACCAGGGATGCTCGATGGAGGTGTGGTTTACGACAAGGTCAACCAGGACGCGAATGCCTCGCTCGCGGGCCTCATGCGTAAACTCGACAAAGTCGCCGAGCGTCCCGAGGGAGGGGTCGACATTGTAATAGTCGATCACATCGTATCCATTGTCGCGGTTGGGAGAGGGGTAGAAGGGGAGCAGCCAAATACAGGTCACGCCGAGTCCCGCGAGGTGATCGAGTCGGCGAGTCAATCCCTGGAAGTCCCCGATCCCGTCTCCGTTCGAGTCCTGAAAGGTTTCTACGTCCAGGCAATAGATGACTGCGTCCCGGTACCAACGTGCCGACATAACGTCCTACAGGAAGAGATGGAGGAGGAAAGGAGAAGAGTGCTTTCCTGTTGTCGTAGAATCAACGCCTGAATCCCTGCTGGCGCTCTTCGTTCGGCGCTTCCTATCGCTTCTGGATTGCTTCTCCGTGCTCCGACCTGTGAAAGTGAAGAGGGCAGCCGCGGGCCCGGTTTCGCCTCGGTGAGTGTACGTCTCCAACTTGTGGGACGGCCCCATTTTCTTCAGTCACAACCGACTGCAGAAGATCGTACGGTCCGTTGGTCCAATTTTCTGTCGACGGCTTCGAGGACCGTTTTTCGGCTCCGGTGATGTCGCTCATGCTCCTTGACTTCCTTCAATTCGTCGTTTCCGAGCTGATCGAGACGACCGGTGATCTCGTCGACGTTCGTCTTCTCGTATCCCTCAATCGGAACGCTGTCGCCGCTTGCCTCGAGCTTCTCCTCGATGGGGCGGCGTTTCTGATGGTCGGAGTCGAAGAGGGCCGGCGTACCCCAGGGAGCAGAAGCTCTGGTTCAGGCGGAAGGGGAGTCTCCCGAGGGCGGGCCCCAAACAGGCTTTATCCGCTTTCCAGCTGTCCGTTTTCCTCTGGAATTTCGGCTTTTCCCGGCTCTTCCTGCTCCTCCGGGTTCCAGCGGGCAATCAGGTAGTGCTTGCCGTGAGTGGTCAGGTGGACCCGCTCGGGCGCAAACCCGAAGGGGGCGATCCAGTCGAAGTACTCTCGGGCAGTCCGCTCGCGCCCGCGGGCCGCGACCATCATGTTCAGGTCGCTCCGGGCCACGTGCAGCGGACCGGTCTTGTTTTCATTGAGCAGTGATTCCCCGATAATCAAGAGATCGCCCGGCGCGCTCGCCTCGGCAATTTTCTGGAGCAGGACCGAGCCGTCCTCCTTGCTCCAGTCGTGCAGGATAAAGCCTAAGACGTAAGCGTCGGCCTCTTCCGGCACCGGATCCTCAAAAAAGTCACCTTCCTCGAAGGAGAGCCGGTCCTCGACCCCGTAGCGCTCGAAGTGCTCCTCGGCCACCGGCCGCACCGGGCCGAGGTCCACGACCGTGCCCTCCATCTCGGGATGGGTCTCCGCCAGGGCAATCAGGAAGGCCCCGCTGGCCCCGCCTAAGTCGACGACGCGACCGACCTCCTCGAGTTCGGGGGCCGTTTCGGCAAACTGTTTGGCGGCGTTGTAGCTGATCGAGAACATGCCCTCCATGAAGTTGCGAACCGATTCGAGGTCGGAGTAGACGTCTTCGGAGGGGGCCTCGGCCGTGCGGTCCTTGCTGCCGCCCCCGGATCGGAGGATGTCGGTCAGGTTGCGCCAGGCCGGGTAGAGATCCTCCCGGAGGTGCTGGAACATGGAGCCGATGTAACCGGGGCGGCCGGGGACGAGCTTTTGTTCGGTGACTGTCGTATTGACGTACCGTCCGTCGTCGGTTTTGTCGGCGAGGTCGAGGCCGCAGAGGGCAGTCAGGAGGCGTTCGGTCGGATCGGGGGCAAGGCCGGCGGCCTCGGCGACGGACTCCAAGGAGGCGGCCTCTTCTTCGGAGGGCGGGCTGCTGAGGTGTTCGAAGACGCCGAGCTCGTCGGCGGTAAAGAGGATCTGGGCGTTCATGAAGCCGAGCGCGTACTCCCAGACCTTTGGTTCCGAGGTTTCAGACGTCTCGGCGGCCGGTTCCTCCGGTTCGGCATCTTCAGTGCCGTCGGTCGACGGAGCGTCTGTCTGGGGTCGATCGGTCGGGGGGAGTTCGGTCATGTAGTTTCGTTCACTAAGCAATAAGAGTAACAGTTCGGAAGCGGCCGTTGATTACGACCACCGTGCCTTCTACTGGGATTCAGGAAGGATACAATCCGCAGGAGTGCACACAACAGGGAAAGATGACGACTGAGGCCAGACACATTCTACGCTGCACGGTGTGTGGCTGCTCGGTATTGGGCGCGGATTGCACGCTCGGTCTCGCGTCCTTCGAAGTCAGAATCACGTTCACACAAGTACATCTCGTGACCGGGTCGAGCCGTAAGGCGAAGCCCACTGGACCGAAGCATTGCTTCAACGGCTGTCCGGTTTGGGACCCACCAGTTCGTCGGGTCTCCACTCAGGCGGCCCTCGACGAAGGCCATATGGGGCCACCCGCGGTCTTCAAGGGCCTCCCGCTGGTCAATCGAGAGATCGGAGGCGGCTTGCGAAGAGTCGTCTCCGGGGAGGGTGAGCGTTTGGAAGGCGAGGAGGCGATCGATTTTTTCGGTCACGATGTCGAGCGCGAGAAGCGGGTACCGCAGGTGATAGAAGACCCCTAAGAACAAGATGAGGTCGTAGCGTTCGTCCAGCTGGGGCACGTCGTAGACTTGCATTTGGCGGAAGTCGATTGCATGGGTCAGGCCGTACTTTCGGGCGACCCACCGGGCCTGCCGCAGATAGTGAGAGTCGACGTCGATCGCTGTCACCGTTGCTCCGCGGCGAGCCAGCTCGAACGAGTAGTATCCGGCGTTGCAGCCAATATCGAGGGTATGCCACCCGGTGAGATCCTCTGGGAGGTGAGGGGCAATCTGTCGCCACTTGAAGCCCGGGAAATCCCCAAACGGATGGTCGGGAGCGGTCCACGTTCCATCCGGAAGCTTCAAATTGTGGAACCAGGGCCCCAGGGCTTCTACGTGTTTTTCCGTCGGCGTTTGTGGATTTTGGTACTGGGCTTCGAGGGTGTCGGCCATAAGCCAAGGACTGTTGGGTCAACTCCGAGTGATCGGGGAGGGACGTGGGGGGACGGAGGCACCCACCCGCGGTCTACAAATGGATGCTTCGGGTCCCCTCGCTCCTGTCGTCGGTGCTCGTTGCTCGTGGAGAAATCGACGAACATTCCAGGAGATCTAGAGGGGAGGCCTCAGTGTTCAGGGCCTAGCGATCGGGCCTCCAATGAGGCGCCTGTAATTGTGTGTTCTTGGGAGGGCGCTGTCTCCACAAGGTACTGCTCCAGCTCTTGTGCGCGGTGGGCGTTCGTGTGCTCGGAGAGCACGCGCTCGCGTGCGCGATTGCCAATCTTCCGCCGCCTCTCTTCGGAGAGGTCCCGAAGGTAGTGAAGGGTTTCCTCCGCAGAGCGGCTCACGAGGAGTTCTTCACCGAGCTCAAAGAAGGTGTCGAGGCCGTCCCACGGATCGCTAATGATGGGAATTCCACAGGCCCCCGCTTCAAAGAGACGAACACTCGGGGCGTATCCGACCTCTTTCATCGCGGCACGCGTAATGTTGAGTGTGTACCGCTGGGTGTTGTAGAACCGTCGGTGCTTGGCAGGGGGCAGGTGGGCCGTTCGCTCGACGTTGTCCGGCCAGTGTATCGAATCCGGATACTCAGGGCCGGCCACGATGAATCGTCCATTCGGCCATCGGCGAGCCGGTTCCAGCAGAAGGCGACGCAAGGGCGGTTGACGATCGGAGCTGTAGGTACCCATGTAGCCGAGGTCGTAGTGATTGTCTCGCTGTTCGGGACCGTACTGCTCCGGATCGACCGAGCAGTAAAGAGCACGCGCCTTCTGGGCCCCAAACTCATTTTCCAGACGTCGGAGGGTCGGCCCGCCCGTAAAGGACAAATACAAGTGATAGCGGGGAATCAGGTCGGGGGTGAGGTACTCACACGTCCCCTCCTCAAGACTCTGTAGGGTGATGGGCGTATCGATGTCGTAGAACGCCGTGAGGCCCTCGGCGGTCTCCGCCACCCATCGTCCGACCTCGATCCCGTCGGGCACGTAGGAGCCGACGATCACCACGTCTGCCTCCCGGATCCGGCTCGCCCATCGGTCTTTCAGCTCTTCGAGGCTGTCGTAGAGGACCGTGTGGGCGTACGGCGGATTCGGCAAGTCGCGATGGGTTGCATACCAGGGCACGTCCCGTTCGAGGAACTGGATGCGATGCCCCCGCCGATCCATCTCCGAGAGGAGGCCCCGGTAGGTGGTGGCGTGTCCATTTCCCCAGGACGACGTGATGGAGAGTCCGAGCACGACAATGTCGAGAGACGGATCACTCATCGGGGAACCCCCGCGCGCTGAGCGCGCACCTCGTGGAGAGCGGTTTCTACGGTTTCGGCTCGATGTGCATAGGTGTGTTCGCTCAAGAGCCGTTTCCGGGCTGCCTGGCCGATCTCTGTCGCCTGTGCAGGGGTGAGGGTTCGGAGAAGCTCGACGACCTCTTCTCCATTCTGCGCCACGAGGCATTCAGTGCCTGGGGTCAGAAACTTGTCAATCCCGTCCCAGGAATCGGTGATGAGGCAGGCCCCGGCCCCGGCGGCCTCGAAAATGCGGGTCGGGGGAGAATAGCCGTAGTCGACCATGCTTTGTCGGTTGATGTTTAATACAGCAAGCGGGGTCGAATTGAAGGCGTTGTGGTCGTGGGTGTAGACGTGGCCCAGGTATGTCAGATTGGGAAGCTCCAGCCGCTCTCCATCCCATCCGCTCCCTCCCAGCAGGAAGTGCTCGTCGGAAAGGAGGCGGGCGGGCGTGAAGAAAAACTCTTCGGCCCGCTCTTCTCGATCGGGCATGCGGTTGCCTAGAAAGCCGAGGGTGCCTTCGAACCGCTCGTCGGGTTCCACGGGGTGATGCGTCTCTGGATCGAGCGCATTGTAAATGGGAATGCAGTGCCGAGCCCCTAGGGCTTCTTCATACGCGTCCACGACGGGCGGCCCGCCCCCATACGTGAAGACGAGGTCGTACTCAGGAATGAGGGCCCGAAAGGAGGCGGGGTCGGTGTCTTGTACGCGGTCGAGCGTGGCCGGCGCATCCACGTCCCAGAAGGCCACGAGCGTCTCGGGACCCTGGAGGTCGAGGACGGCCGACTCCAAGAGCTCGTCGAAGACGCCCACCCCACTTGCCTTCACCACGAGGTCAGCGCCTTCGGCGTCGTCCAGTGCACGTCGCACGCCCGTTTCGTCGTCGGCGTCGTACACGATGCTTCGAGCGAAGGAAGGATTGGGCAGGTCGCGATGTTCTTGGCGGCCGAAGGCGTCCGGCTCGTAGAAGGTGATCGTGTGGCCTCGTTCGTGGAGGGCCCGCAAGAGGCCTCGGTAGTAGGTTGCAGCGCCGTTCCAGTACGCCGAGACGAGACTCGATCCGAAGAACGCAATCTCCATGTGACCAGTCGTGACGGTGAAAAAGCGGGTGAAAGGGGGCGTTCTACTGTTTGGGCACCTCGGTGCCGGAGACGGCGGGGGAGGCTTCGGGAGGGCCCATCTCTCCATAAATGGACAACAGTTCGTCTACTCGATGCGCGCAGGTGTGACGGTCGAGAATGGTTTGTCGCCCGTTCTCTGCGAGCGTTTGGGCCTCGTCGGGACGATTGAGGAGGTGACGCAGTTGTTGCTTCATCTCGGCCCCGTCGCGAGCGACTTTAAAGTCGTGCCCGGGCTCGAACAGGTTTTCACTGTCCTCCCAGGGCGAGCAAATGAGCGGAATGCCACAGGCAAGGGCTTCGAAGGGGCGAATGGTCGGAATGCCGGAGAGCGCCTCGGCATACGGCCGGCGAGGGATGTGGAGCGTCACTCGGAACCGGGAAAAGACCTCCGGCACCCGATAATTCGGGACCCAGCCCGCATACTCGATGCCGGCCTCGGCCAGCTCTTGTTTGGCCGCCTCCGGATACCGCACGCCGTGCACGCGGGCAGAGAGTCCGAGCTCTCGGACGGGCTCGATCATGAACTCACGCAGCTCTTCCGTCCGCTCTTCGTCACCCCAATTCCCCACCCACACGACGTCCCCCTCCGGTTCACGGTCATCGAGAGGGTGAAACCTGCGCGTATCGGCGGCCTCATGCCACGTCCAGGCGCGATCCGCCCATCCTCGGTCCAGGTAGAGGTCACGAAGGACGCGCCCGAACGCCAGGACGCCGTCGAAGGGAGCCAGCGCATACGCCTCCATCTGTTCGGGGGCGGTGACCGCCCGATGGTGGGTGTCGTGAAAAAGGAGTCGATAGTGCCCTGTTTGCCTTCGATGCGCCCCAATTTTCTCGACGAGGGCGTGGTCGTTCCATTCGTGGACGATCGCGAGGTCGACCCCGTCAAGGGCCCGGTCGAGATCCAGATCGTCGAGGTCGTACCGGGTGCTTTCGAGCTGAGGATAGGCTTCGTGGAAATCCTCCACGGGCGCCCGTCCATGTTCGTCCAGCAGGTTTTGGACGCTCCAGGCGTCGCGGGGCTCGAAAATGCGAACCTCGTGTCCCCGACTTAGGAGCTCTGAGGCGATGCCGCGGAGGGTGTGGGCGTGCCCGTTGTTCCAGTCGGAGATGAGGGAGTGATAAAAGAAGGCGATCGTCATCCAAATGAGAACCTCATGAGAAAAAGCAGCGTGTGCTCGACTACCGGGGGAAGCCTTCGAGTGCGAAAGACCGTTTGCCGAGCAACGATTCGTAGCAGTTCACGTATCCCTTCGCCATCCGGGCTGGGGTGTAGGACTGTGCCTTTTGGTGCGCCCTTTGCGCGATTCGGTGCCGCAGGCCATCGTTCTCGATCAGTCGGTTGAGGGTCGAAGCCAGCGCGTCGGTGTCGTCGGGGGGCACATAGAGCGCCGCATCGCGCCACACCTCGCGGAGCGTCGGAATGTCGCCGAGGACGAGGGCACATCCCGACAGGGCCGCTTCGAGTGCGGTCAGTCCAAACGGTTCGTAGCGGGCGGGAAGCGCATAAATGGAAGCCCGTCCCATCCAGTCTGCGAGCGCCGGGGTCGAGAGCCGGCCCAGCGCGTGCACGTGCTCGTAGGAAACGCGTCCCCCGTCGGGATGCTCGGTCGGCCCTGCCAGATACACGGGCCAGGGAAGAGAAGGGGCCGCCTCCTGGAGCGCAGCCGCATTTTTGGCCTCGTCCCAGAGGCGGCCGGCACAAAGCACAAAGGGCTCATCGTCCTTCGGTTGAAAGCGCTCGGGACTCCTGCCGTTGTAGACAGCGCCGTCCCGAGGGAACGGCCCGTAGTGCCAGTGGAGGGCCGTCAGCATGGCCATCGTGGGGGCCGTGACTCGATCCGCTCCCCGCAGTCCCTCGGTCACCGCACGGCGGTACCGGTCCCAGGGGTCGCCGGGAGGGGATCCTTCTACCGACGCAAACCAGGTCACGACGCAGGAGTGTCCCACCATGAGAACGGGGGCCTGCCAGTCGAGCGCTCCGTGAGCGTAGTTGTTGAGATGCACGAGGTCGGGCTGTACCTGGGCTTCCAGCGTCCGGAGCCATTCGCCTGCAGCGGCGACGTCCTCCCAGGGATCTTTCATCCATTCGAGCTGATAGTCGCTCTCGTGTAGCGTGACGTGGTCGAGGGACGCCACGGCCTGTCGCTGCTCGTCAGAAAGAGGAGCGCCCATCGTGGCGAGGGCGATCTCCACGTTCCAGTCTGCAAGGGCCCGCGTCAGCTCCAGGGCATAGGTCCACACGCCTCCCACCGTATCCGCCGTCATGAGCACCCGATCGGGACTGTGGGGAGCGAGGTTCATGGACGCATCTCGAACGTTGGTCCTATAGCCGTTGAATAGGGGGGCGAGGCAGGGAGGCAGTTCTTCGAAGCCCCTCCACCGCTTCCTTTCACGCCTAGCGGGTCAGTCGCGGCGGACGAACTTAAAGAAGTAGCTTTCGTCTCCGTCTTTCGTCTCGTCCTGGGAGAGGAAGGCAAGGTCGTTCTCTTCGAACCGCTCGAAGAAGGCGTCCCAGCTGATCTGCTCAAAGCGTTCGGGATCGTCCGACCGCTCCGGAAAGTGAATTCGGAGGACGCCGGGCTCCTCTTCATCGCCCGTTTCGCGGACGGTCGCCGGAACGCCGCCCCGCTGCTCCGCCCACTGTCGAATGGTGTCGTGGTCCGTCGTCGATTTGGAGCTCTGTGTGGCCATAGATAAGCGTGTGCGTTAGGGTGAAAGCGAAGAACGATTGTAGATGGCGTCGATGACCGTGGCGACGGTGCCCACCTTCTCAATGGCAGGATCGAACTGGCCGCTCTTCGTCAACTGTTGGGCCCAGGCTACGGCCATCCGTCCCCCCCAGTCGTCCGGAGGCGTCACGAGGACGTCCTGGTCGGTGCCGTCGAGCCGCAGGGCCTCGAAGTCGTAGAACGAGCCGTCGACGTTGCGAAACGTCAGTCCTCCTTTCGTCCCATAGAACGTGACATCGATCACGGCCTCTTGGCCTGCAGGGAGATTCCACGAGCAGGACAACCGAAGGGAGGTCCCGCCTTCGAGATCGAGGCAGGCCGTAGCGTACTCTTCCACCCGCTCTCGGGGCTCCGAGATCGGCTGTCCGTCTGCCGTGAGCCGGCTGGTCACCCTTTCGACCGCCGGAAAGCCGAGGGCCCAAAGTCCTAGATCTACCAGGTGAATGCCGAGATCGATGACGCATCCGCCGCCCGACTGCGACGGATCGTAGAACCAGTCTTTGTCGGGCCCATAAGCGTTGTGGAACGTGAGGTCCGCGGCGTAGACGTCGCCAATCTCACCGCGTTGGAGGAGCGCCCGAATCTTCTGCATGCCTCTCGTCCGGCGGTAGGAAAAATCGACTCCCAGGAGCCGATTGGTTCGCCGGGCCACGTCGAGCACCCGCTGGGTTTCCGCCGCCGTTCTGCCCAGCGGCTTTTGGCAGAAGACCGGAACGTCCGCTCGTAAAGCGCGAATCGCTTGATCGGCGTGGAGGGCACTCGGCGTGGCTATGACCACGCCGTCCAGGTCCTTCTCCAGAAGCCCGTCGAGGCTTTGATGGCGCCGAAGCGTGCCCGTTGCATGCTTCTGTGCGGCTCTGACGTGCTCGGCCACGGGATCGACAATGCCCGCTGCCGTGGCGAGCCCGCTATCGAGGAGCGCCTTCATTCGGTGTCGGCCAATCCATCCAACCCCGGCAAACCCGAGCTTCAGAGGTCGGGTCTGCGCAGAAGCTTTGGCAACGTCTGTAGGAGGCCTCGTCATTGGTGTCTGTAGTTCGTGCAGGGCGTCGAGCACCTGGGGGCGTCCGTCTTGGGGGGCTCTACAGGGAAATTAAGGCCTTCATGAACCCGGACGGACGCTCTTGAAGCAGCCGAAAGGCCGCCGATAGGTCCTCCAGCGAGAAGGTGTGTGTAAAGAGGTCCTCGGGGTGAAATCGGCCCTCGGCCATGGCGTCCACGGCCTCTCGCATCCCCTGGACGTACATCCATGAGTCGCGCTCGTGGGCGTTGACGACGTCGATGCCGCGCCAATTCCAGCGCTGAAGGTTGATGGTGCGCTCCCCATCCTGATGATACCCGGCGATCACGAGCTCCCCCCGCACGCAGACCAGCCGGCTGGCCAGGCGGAGCGGCTCTTGCTTGCCGGTCGCTTCAATCACACAGTCGCACCCGCGCCCGTCCGTTTCGCGTTCCACCTCGGCCACGGCGGACTCGGCGTCGCTCGTAGGGATGGTCTTGTGCGCGCCCCGCCGTTTAGCCATTTCGAGCGCGTACGGCCGTCGTGAAAGGGCAATCACCTGGGCACCGGCTTGATTGACCAGCTCGACCAGCATCGATCCCAAGAAGCCGATGCCTACAATCGCCACCGTCTGTCCCGGCTCAATGGAGCTTCGGTGGAAGACGTTCATCGCACAGCCCAGGGGCTCTCCGGGAACGGGGCGGCCGTCGAGGGAGGAGGGCAGGGGTACGATCTCCGTTGCATCCGCCACATCGTACTCGGCGTAGGCGTGATTGGAGAGGAAAGCCACCCGGTCGCCGAGCGAAACCTCCTGGACCTCTCCCCCGAGGGCGTCGATGCGCCCCCACCCTTCGTGTCCCGTCGCTCCCGGCTCTTTCGGGTACTCGAACCACGGGCGCCCCTCCCAGACCGGAAGATCGGACGAGCAGACCCCGCACCCCTCCAGTTCGACCCGTACCTGACGGGGGCCCGGCTCCGGCCGTTCTACGGCCCCGACGCTCACCTCTTCGCTCCCCTCGAGAATAGCCGCCTGCATGGTCTGAGCCTCTTCATCTCTTCCGTTGCCGGAAGAGTGATAGCGGGTCGGGGCAGGCGATGTCTGTTCTGTCGATGTCGATTCCATAGGTGGGTTGGTTGGAGGCTACGAAGTCGTGTCTGATGCCAGTGTGGCGATGTTTTCCCGGGCCGACGGGGTGCGGCGGCGTTGCCAGTCGTAGAGTCGCCGAACCCCCTCCTGGACCCCTATAGAGGGTGACCACTCCGTCACCTCAGAGAATTTGCGAAAGTCCGTCACGTAGTAGCGCTGGTCCCCGCGGCGCCAATCCTGGTGGTCGATCGGAGGTCGCCCTCCGGCCAGGTCGTCCAAGAGATCGATGAGCTCGAGCAAACTCACGGCCCGGGAGGGGCCTCCTCCAATGTTGAAGGCGCCTCCCGAAAGGGAGGCAACCTGGGAC
This sequence comes from uncultured Salinivenus sp., assembly GCA_964462965.1. Lineage (GTDB taxonomy): Bacteria > Bacteroidota > Rhodothermia > Rhodothermales > Salinibacteraceae > Salinibacter. The sequence continues at coordinate 7,857 of CAYXAD010000026.1, read as the reverse complement.
CGGGCTTGGAGGAAGGCCCGAACCAGGTCGTCGACGTACAGGATGTCGCGCACCTGCTTGCCAGTGCCAAAGAGAGTGATGGGAGCGTCCTCGATCGTTCGGCGAACGAAGTGAGCCACCCAGCCCTGATCCTCGGTGCCAAATTGATGTGTGCCGTAGATGCAACTCATCCGAAAGACCGTGGCCTGAAGATCGTATGTGCGAGCATAGTCGAGGACGTACTGCTCGGCGGCTCCCTTTGAGCATCCATAGGGACTGTGAAACCGGAGGGGGCGTTCTTCGCTGATGCCGTTTGCTCGGACCTCCTCATCTTCTGGAACGTACCGCGTCGCCTCCTCTCGCAGCCTGAGCCCCTCCAGGGGACCGTAGACCTTGTTCGTCGACGTGAAGAAGACGGGGGGTGGGTCTTCCAGGCCTCGTAGCGCTTCGAGCAGGTTCAAGGTGCCCCGCGCGTTGATCGTAAAGTCCTCCTCGGGGCGGTCCATGCTGGTGGTCACGGCGACCTGTCCGGCAAAGTGGAACACCTCGCGGACGTCCTTGAGCGCCTGCTGCAAAATGAAGCGGTTGCGTACGTCTTCAATCTCCCAGGAGAGAAGGGAGCCATGCTCTTCGATGAGCCAGCGGAGGTTCTCCTCGACCCCGGGGCGTGAGAGATTGTCGTAAATCCGAACCGGTTCGCCCTGACTGAGAAGGCGATGCGCGAGATTGGCCCCAATAAAGCCGGCCCCTCCCGTGATTAAGACGGGGCGCCGTCCATTGACGGTGGACCCGCTGAACTTGGAGAGCTCTCCGTGTTCGCCGTCCGTTCGGAACGTGCGTTTTTCGAAGGACTCCTCGTCCTTTAGCGTCGCAAGGTCTTTGATGCCCTCCAGTCCCTCTTCTGCCCAGATTCGAAAGAGGAGCTTTTCTCGTCCGTTATGCTGACGAAGGCCCAGGTGGTAATGGCGCTCGTCCTGGTGAAACCCCTCCTGATGAGAGCGGTCGGGGGCCAGGTCGTGGAGGGAGTACCAGTAGAGCCGTTCGACGGGCGCTTCGGCAGCCATCACAAACTCCTGGAGCTGCCGGTATTCGTCGTGTTGCCAGGTGGAGTATCCGGCTTCCGTAATCCAGACTTCGGGGGTGCTTCCGTGTTCGTCGGCCAGCTCTCGGACGGTCCCCACGAGGTCGTCCCACGAGGTCCAATCGAAGTTCCAGGTTCCCGGAAAGCCGTGAATGCCCACCGCATCCATTTTTTGGAGAACCCCCCGCTCGCCCATCATGTCGAGCCAGTTGGGATCCGGGGGGCACATGCCGGCGAACACCGTCTTCTTGTCGTGGGCGTGCACCTCCTCGGCCGCGGCCTTAATCATTTTGGAGAAGATGTGCCAGTTGTGGTCGAGGTGCCAGTCCCAATCGTTCGTGTTGTTGGGCTCGTTCCACAGCTCTACCCACTCGAAGCAGTCTCCAAAGCGAGTGAGCATCCGGTCGACGAACTCGACGTAGGCCTCCGGCCGTCGCGGGGGGGACGAGCATTTGGGCTCGATCCCGAGCTCGGGGGGCGTGTAGGTAAAGCAGGGGAGTACCGTCACTTCGTCGGCCAACCGCGGCATGAGCCAGGAATACCATTCTTCGCCGCCGTCGTCTCGCCAGTCGGCCCACGAGAAGCCGGTGCGCAGATGGTCGACGCCCAATCGGTTCAGATCCTGCAGGGCCTGTTCGACCCGCTCCTGCTCGCCGACTTCGAACCACTCGAGCAGGCCCAGCGTGGGCGCTTGCGTCTGGGCTCCGTTTGTCGAAGGGGATTGGTTTTGCATTTGCATTGATTGTTATTCAAACGGTCAGTCCATGCTCGACAAGCTCTGCGCTGGCACTGTCGACCTCGTCCTCTGCCGTTTGTCCCTTCACCCACTTTGCCAGCTTGCTGAGTCCTTCTTCGAAGGAGACCTGGGGGGCGTAGTCAAGGACCTTGCGGGCCCGGGAGATGTCTGCGAAGCAGTGACGAATGTCTCCCATGCGATACTCTTCGGTGATTCGGGGAGAGATGTGCTCCTTGCCCAGAACCGTCCCGAGTCGCTCGGCGACCTCGAGGATGGTAAAGGATTGGCCGCTGCCAATATTGAATACGTCTCCGGCGGCCTCGCTCGACTCGAGGGCGAGGCGAAAGGCGCGCGCGACATCCGTGACGTACACGAAGTCCCGTTTCTGGCGACCGTCCTCAAAAATCAGCGGCGGGTTGTCGTTTAGATACCGGGAGGCAAAGATGGCCAGCACGCCGGTGTACGGATTGGAGAGCGCCTGCCGAGGACCGTAGGCGTTAAAGAGCCGAAGCGCGACCGCGTCGAAGTCGTAGGCGTCTCCCATCATGAGACAAAGGCGCTCCTGGTCGTACTTCGACAGGGCGTATACAGACTCCAGCGTGGGGCTCTTTTCTTCCGGGGTCGGAATTGGGTTCAGCGGATTGTCCTCGGGGCCCCAGAGCTCCCATTCGTCGGCCTCGAGCTGTGCTCGCGATCGTTGCTGGCCGTCTACCGTTTGCCCCGTAGACGTGTGATAGAGGCCTTCCCCGTAAATGCTCATGCTCGAGGCGACTACGAGGCGGTCGACCGGCAGATCGATCAGGGCTTCCAGGAGGACCGCCGTTCCCAGATTGTTTGCCGACGTGTAGTCGGCGACCTCGTACATGCTCTGTCCGACCCCGACTGCGGCCGCCAGATGTACGACCTGATCCACCCCCTTTAGCGCCTTCTCTACGACTTCGGGATCCCTGACGTCCCCCTCGATTCGTTCGACATCGGAAGACAAATAGCCAGGCCACTTTCCGTCTTCTCCGTGGACCTGGGGAGAGAGGTTGTCTAAGACTCGGACTCGATACCCGTGGCCAAGCAGTTCGTCTGCGACGTGTGAGCCGATAAATCCGGCTCCTCCCGTAACCAGGACAGTCGTTGCCTTAGCCATATTGGCGGCGGTATGTGTTTTTTGGAGTCAGGGATGAATGTCTGCGACCCTCCCCACAGTGTGCAGGCGGCTGCGGTAGATCCTTCTTCCATTGGACGGCTAGATAAGGAGGGAAGGACGACGGTCTTTCGAAATGGGGGGATCCCCTTATTTATTCTGCGATTCCTACTCCTGAATAGTATAGACTTGCCGCGAACTCTAAATACTCGTTTAAGTCAGAGGAGCCGTTCGTTTTGGGTGAGAGTGAAGGTCCTCTCTTTAGTAGAGCGTAGAACGGCTCTTTCAATTCGAGCAGGCCTCTGCTATTGGACACCGAGAACGAACCGGCTTTTCCCCTGTACGGAGGGCCTCCACGCCTGGGACGATTGCTATGCAAGGGCCGTTTGCACCGCCGGACTCTTCTTTCGGAAGGGAGAGGCTCTCGAGCGAGGTCTATGGGAGAGGTGCGAGAACTCATCCAATGACATGTCAAGCCACGACGTACTATGAGTCCTACTGAGGAACCCTCGGGGAATCAGGCGCACGACCAGGGAGAGGATCACTGCAGAGAGATGCTCGAAGCGCTCTTGAAGGCCTTGCAGGATCTTTCTGGTTTGAACGATCGATTTTCTCGCCCGCAGCGCATGCAGGTACGGACGGCGGAAAGAGGCGAGATCCGGCATCACCGGTCCGGCCGGTGCTCGGTAGATGTGACGGTGCAGGTGGGGGAGACGACGCTCACCTATGTGTTAGCTGTGCACCTGGAGCAGACCAAAGCCTTTGCCGTGCTTCGCGACGAGGAGGGCTTCGTGGAGCACTTCGATCTTTCGGACCCGCAAGAGCCGTTCAAAGAGGAGCACATTCAGGCGCTCCATGAAGCCCTTGCGGTGGACATTGCGAGCCACTTTGGAACCGACTCGTAGTGCTAGCTGTCAGCCGGAGGTGCTTTTCTCGCGAACAGCCCGGACGTGATACGCAGGACTAGGGCGGGTCGAGGTCGTTTGCTGTAGACTCTTGCGGGTTGGCAGAGGCAAAAGGGGCGGGAGCCAGTTTGAACACGGCTGTTATCCCCGGGCAGATGGCAATGCGGGCTGGACGGAAGCCATGATCCATGTAGGGCGACAGGAGAGGCAGTCCTTTTTCCTTTCGCCCCCCTGCCTGTACAGCAACCCTTCTGTTTGAGGTGAGAATGAGGGATCCTTCGATCGTCCCTTCCTTCTGTAGCGCGTGGATCCACTGCAAATGGAGGCAACTGCCCTTCTTTTATCGCGCCGGCGAGCTTCACAGACCCGTCCAACGTGTCTGTTTGTCAAAGGGATCGGTTGCCTCGGAGCGGTGGAGTGTAGTCGGGTCAAACCGACCTTACCGTCTTCACTGAACTAAAATCCCTATCGGAACAGGTAGAGAAGAAAACGCACGTTAACGCCGAGGGGCTTTTCCTTATTCTTCCGCGTGGGAGAACCCGCAAAGGGGCCCGCGCTCGAGGGACGCACGCGGTTGGTCTGCAGGTACGGGAAATGACACATCACACACGAACATGGAGTTCTCTTCTGAAGAGGCCGCTGGCAAGGACCTGAGGCATCGTGAGCCGGCCGTGGTATTTACCGCCGACGAGGACTACGCCCTTCCGCTGGCGGCAGCGATTCAGTCACTGCTGGACAATCTTCAGGGGGGACAAGGCATTGAAGTATACGTCTTTCACCCGGGGCTTTCCGTGGCCACAAAGGCCCGACTTCGGCGGGTGGCACAAGCGGCTGACTGTTCGGCGACTCTTTCCTTTCACCAGATCGATGCCGATCGGCACTTCGGGCATCTCGACCTGCAGTTCTACGAACGCTTCAGTGAGACGATCTATTTTCGTCTTCTGATGGGAGAGGTGCTTCCGGATCGACACCGGAAGGTCCTCTATCTCGATAGCGATGTCGTTGTCGAAGATAACGTGTTGGAGCTGTGGACCCGGGATCTGGAGGGGAATATTCTTCTGGCCACACAGGAGCGCACGGTGTCGTGTCCCAACTACGGCGTCCACAACTGGGAAGAACTCGACCTCGATCCCGAAGCGCCGTATTTCAACTCTGGGGTGATGTTCATCGACATGGAAAAGTGGCACTCCCAGGAGGTCGGGGCTCGCGTGCTCGACTACCTGCATCGCAACAGGAACGGGCTCAACGTGCGAGGAAATCAGGAGGGACTAAATGCCGTCTTGGCGGGTCAATGGAAGCCGCTGCCGCAGCGATGGAACGTCCTCCACTGGTATTACAACCCGGATCTCTTTGCCGAATTTCACCACGGGCCCGTTCCAAAGCAGAGTAATCTGCCGAACATCACCCGACACCCGAGCCTGATCCACTTTACCAGTAGTCCAAAGCCGTGGGAGCCGGGGAGCCGACATCCGGCCCGAGACCGCTTCTATCACTACCTGCGCGAGAGTGGCTGGTTTAGCGGCGCGGAGTACTTGCAGTGGCGTGCCCGTCTCGCCGTTCAGTCGGTGATCCAGCGCTTCAAGGACGTAAGCCGTCCCTATCGGCATAAGATCGGGCTCAAGCGCTCCTGAACATCTAACAATCTCTGCGAACTCCCAATGTATCGTATCGGTTTTTTTCCAGGTCTTCCCCAACAGAGCACGACGTCGAGGTCGCTCCAGTGGAGGGGGCCTCAGGATCTAGCGGCCTTCCCCGGAGAGAAGTCGACGACTGCGGGAGCCCTCCGGTTGGCCACGGCCGCGGACGACTTCTCCGGAAGGAGGGAATTGACCTCAGCGGCTCGGAGTGCAGAGAGGAAAAGAAGTTGGGGCCGAGGACGATGGAACGGGCGTTACCCCTGAAGGAGAAAGATCCGGTACGGAGGTTCCCGGGCGGCTCCGAGCGTGCCGAGAGGGATGTGCTTCGAAAGAGAAGCACGGGCTCTGCCTCGACAACATTGAGTCGCTGCCGTCTAAATGCTTCCTTTACAGCCTCCTCTGAGTGATCGATGAGAGAGGGGCAGGAGGGGGCTCCTCCAGAATCATTGCCCTCCCTTCTTTGAAGCGAACGAGGAACTTGTCTTTTGACGGCTTTCAGGCTTTGCTTTCCAGCCCTTCCCACTTCCCTGCGCCAGAATAGGTCTCCGAAGGGCATTTGCCCTGTAGAGAGGCGAATGCCGGCAATCATGTATCTCGAAGTCGTCCGTCGCAGTTCACTGAGCGCCTGTCGAAAGAGTGGGAAATCTTGCCAGTTCATGAGGCGGAGGCCGACGGAAACCTCTGCGGTGTTGTCATCCAGCGCTAGGTCGGTACTGTCGCCAAGTTCGAGCGTTGCGCCGGAAACCCCTAGATCGTCGGCCATTGTTCGTGCCTGGGTAGTCATGTCGGGAGAAGCATCAACCCCAACGACGTTGGCACCGGTTAATCTGGCGAGGTCGACCGGTCGTTGAAGCACTTCCCATGGGCGGAGAGCCCTTGCGGGTGTGTCGTGTAGAGGGGGAAAGCTACTCCGTCGAAGGCTTCGACCGTTCATAATCTCACAGGGACTCCCGAGTTCATCGGGAAGCAGGGCTTAGAAGCCCTTTCTTTTGTTCCTCTGGAAAGATGTCTTTTGACGCCACGACTGTAATCCTCGTTGTGGTACAATCGGCCACAAGGGGGATGTCAGAGGGTAGAGGAATCTACAGGAGAGCGACCCCTCTCGAGGCTGGCCCTCCATGGTCATGAAGTGGATCGAGGAGGAGCTCCTCTTTAACACGTTCAAAAAGCAGTTTCCGCGATGTGTTAAGCGTCGAGAGCGGCTGGGAGGGCAAGCCATTTTTGGTCCTTTCGTATCAATGGGTCCTGTGAAGGGGTTGACCGGAAAAACACGTATTAAGTTAGAGTATGAATATTCACCTCCTTGAGGCAGAAAAAGCCAAAAAAGAGAAACAAATTGTACAATTTCTTGATTGAATGACACCGATATGATCGAGAAACAAAATCTGATCCCGGCGATTTCTTTCGGCTCTCTTCCTTCCATGGCTTCTGGTTCCTCTATTTATGACATCTTCTTCATCCCCGGCGCCCCATCCGGCGCCCGCGGGAACCGATCGCCCCTTTGTAGTGGGGATTGGTGGATCGGCGGGAGCCGTGACAGCCCTGCAACAGTTTTTTAAAGCACTGCCTAAGGAAGAGGCCCACGGGTTAGGCCTTTCTTTCGTAATTGTGATGCACCTGGCTCCGGAGAAGAGGAGCGAACTTGCGGAAATTCTCCAGTCTCATACGTCGCTTCCCGTGACGCAAGTCACGGAGACGACCCTGATTGAGAACAACCACGTCTACGTCACTGCCCCCGGGCAGACCCTTTTGGTGCAAGACTCGACTCTGGTTCCGGATGAAATTGAGAACCAGGAGGAACGACAGTTTCCCATCGATCGCTTCTTTCGATCTCTCGCTCAGGCGTCGGTAGAGCCGGTCGGGGTCGTCCTTTCCGGGGCTGGCACGGATGGAAGCGTCGGGCTCCGGGTCATTAAGGAGGCCGGGGGGCTCATTGCCGCTCAGGATCCGAGTGAGGCCCAGCACTCCAGCATGCCGCGCAGTGCCATCGGATCCAGCCGGGTAGATCTCATCCTTCCCGTCGCCGAGCTGGCCCGTCATCTCAGCGAACAGCCCCGGGTTCTCGGCCCCCTTCCGCTCCTGGATAAAACGGAGCAGCTGTCCGAGGAGGAGCAAGATGCCCTCGATGAGATCCTGAAGGACATCTTCGACGAAGTTCGATCCCGCACTGGGCACGACTTTAGAGAGTACAAACGGCCCACCATGCTTCGCCGCATCCAGCGGCGGCTTCAGGTCCATCAGATTCCGTCCCTTTCTGAGTATCTCACCTTTCTTAGAGAGCAGCCGAGTGAAGCAGCAGCCCTCCTCAAGGACTGCCTCATCAGCGTCACAAGTTTCTTTCGAAATCCCGATGCCTTTGACGCTCTGCGAGAAGAGGTGGTCTC
>CAYXAD010000025.1:0-21902 GCA_964462965.1 uncultured Salinivenus sp. | reverse complement strand
TTGTAACAGATCGGAAACGCCCCTTGCGGGGTTTAGATGTTGGAAGTCGTTCGCCCTATCATGTGTGGCGTATGTGAGGCTGCCCTGATTTAAGGGTTCTTCGTTCCCTCACCCCGTTTTGTCAAACTGTCTTCGTTTGGCGTCGGGAAGCATCGGTGTTGTTGAATTTCCACGTCGGTTCTCCCCACGGATATGCCTGCATCCTCCCATTCTACTAAAGTCTTTCTCGTTGACGATCATCCGATTGTCCGTGAGGGATTTCGGCACTTGCTTGAGGCCGAGGATGGTTTTTCGATCTGTGGGGAAGCCGATTCAGGAGAGGAGACCCTAAAGACGATCCCCGATACGGAGGCCGAGGTTGCCATAGTGGATATCTCGATGGACGGGATGGACGGCATCGAGCTGACCCGTCGTCTGAAAGACAACGATTCAGACCTGAAGGTGCTCATTGTCTCGATGCACGGAGAAACCCGCTACGTTGAGGACGCTCTAGAGGCCGGGGCCAACGGATACGCTCTCAAAGACAACATCCACGCACTTCTCCCAGAAGCGGTCCGTGAGGTTGCAGAAGGCAAGGTGTACCTCTGTGATGAACTGGAGGACAGAGTGTAGCGAGAGGGGCGTCGCTAGGCCCTTCTTTCCAACGGGAAATGCGGAATCCCATCGACACGGGCAAGACCGTGGGTGACACAGGCGTACGAGTCAAGAACCTGAGCATGGCAACTGGATCGGATTGAGGAGGGAGAAGACCCTGAGAAGGACGTTCGTAACCAGTAGGCACCGATGGTTTGGGATTGGCGTAACGTATTTGTAATATTTTGTACCATTCTCTTGAATCAAGTCAATCCCATTGATGGACGAAGAAGCAAACTCACCCGAGCAAGAAAACGCTCGGGTTTGGTGGGAATGTTCTGACTGCGAGCACTCCTTTTCTAGCGTAGTCATCGTTGTGAAGAACACCCTGCCAGAGGTCCCAATCTGTCCTACCTGTGGAGAGGACAGCTTGTGGTTCCAGAAGATAGAGGTACTGACTGAGGAGGATGGAGAGAACGGGGGAAGCTCCTCGTGAGGGTGCCGATGGAGAGGGGCACCTATATTACGAGCAAAAGCCGTCGTGAATGTAGGACGCGGGCTCAATGGGGTCTGGTCTAACTCTCCCATTTCTTCTCCAACTTGCACCTTTTTGTCCGGTCGGGATTTGAAAAGGAAAGGGCCCCACCGCATCACTCCTCGTCGGTTTACTTTATCTTATGGCTACAACAACTACATCACGATCAACGAAGGTTTTCCTCCTCGACGATCATCCTACCATTCGCCACGCTTTGGGACAGATGATTGAGGCCGAAGGCGAATTTGTTGTCACTGGAGAGGCTGGCTCAGGGATAGAAACCCTAGAGAAGATCGCCGACTCAGATGCCGAGTTGGCGTTTGTCGACATCTCCATGGAGGGGATGAATGGCATCGAGCTCACCCGCCGTCTGAAGGAGGCCGCGCCAGACTTGAAGGTGCTTATCGTCTCAATGCACGGGGAAACTCGCTACGTCAAAGACGCCCTTAAGGCAGGGGCCGACGGATACGTGCTTAAAGCCAACGTCCATAATGTCCTTCTGGAAGCAGCCCGTACGGTAGCAAATGGCGAGGTGTATCTTTGTGACGAAGTGGTAGACAGAGTGTAGCGCAAGGCGGCAAATGCCCCACAAGTAGGGGGCAAATCACATCCAATGGTAAAATAACAGTAAACGGATTTTGCCCCCTGCGCGTGCAGTTCTTGGGATTGGTCTGGCAGGCCGATTTTTGGACTCTTAACCCATCTGCGCATGGCCGGGCAGGAATAACAGCTCAACCCAGGCAAAGGCAACCAGTCACAGCGTTTAGCGACTCTGAAGCTTGTACCCAGTAACGTGAACAAGACGGCATTTCGCCCACTGACGCTCAGTCACAAAAACAAAAAAACCCCACCTCAGCGACGCTGAAGCGGGGCAAAAGAAGATGGCGGGCCCGGGAGGATTCGAACCCCCGACACTCGGCTCCGAAGGCCGATGCTCTGTCCAGGCTGAGCTACAGGCCCATTTTCCATATCCCAGTACGGGTCACCCTGGACTTGGATTCAACGTCGCCCTACGGTCTCGCCCGATTTTCAAGGAGAGGCGGGCGATCGCCTCGCGGGCCCTCCCAGGAAGGGAGGTCAGCCACTGGGGGCCGTCCCCGCAAGGCGAATGCGTGAAGAAGGAGGGCAGAGCGAAGCATGGGGGGAACCGCCTGGGCGGTGAGGCGTGCCATCGACATCACAACACAACACGCGTCTCCGTCACAGTACCGTCAGATCTGAAGGAATTCTGTCTGTTGGGGGGAACCGCAGGCGGGACGATACCAATCAAGCAATACAGTTTATGCAACGCGGAACAGTTAAGTGGTTTAGCGACGAAAAAGGATATGGCTTCATCAAGCCGCAAGACGGCAGTGAAGACGTATTCGTACACCGAAATAACATTACAGGAATGGACTGGGACAGTGGTCTGAAAGACGGGGACAATGTCGAGTACGAGACCGAGCAGACGCCCAAGGGCGTCAGCGCGATCAACGTGTCTCGGGTTTCGAACTCGGAAAACGTGCTGTAGGCAGACGCGAGGTGTCGATTTCTGATTGACACCGGTCTATTTCTACCCAGAAGAAAGCCTGGCGGCGACGCCGGGCTTTTTCTGTTTGTGGGCACGTTTCTGAGGCGGTCGGTGGGAACCCACGACTGTTGGGGTGGCTCTGGACCTCCTCGCGAGCGGCACAACTGAGGGACCGAGCGTTCTCGCACCCCCACGGGAGCGGCGTTTCGAGCACAGGAGGGGGTGATTGAGCCCCACGTCTTTTTACACCTCCTCCCTTCGGTTGAGAGGAAGAGAAGCTTAGCACCGTCGGTCCTCGTAGGTGCCGGGGTCGAGGCACACGTCCCCGAGCCGAATCGTGTCGACGGCGTCAAGCTGATCCAGCGGCGTCTCGACGGTCAATGTGCAGGCCCCTCGGTCGATTGCGTCGATCCGACCCAGGGCGGCTGTAAACCCGTTCTCCATTTCGAAGGCCACGAGCTGATTTTCCGTAAAGTCGAGGTTTGGCACGACGGCGACGGTGGGCCAGTCGATCGTGAGCAGGGAGGCGGCGTCGAAGTATGCGGCGAGCCGTTGCATCCGGTATCGGCGCCGCCGGGCGGCCGACCGCTCGTTCACGGCCGCGGAGACGGGCAGATCGATGAGGCGGCATCGCGAGCGTTGCCGGAGGGGAGCTAGGAGCGGCTCCAGTTCCTTCTCCCGTTGCAGCGCGACGATCGTCGAGGGCTGGAGCAGATCGAGCAGGGCGAACTTGAGCGCCCGCCCTCCCCGACGCGCGTCAATGAAGCCCGTCGTGTCGTACAAGACGACGTCGGCGCCGGCCGCCTCGGTGGCCGCGACGAGTCGTTGGGCCCCGACGAGCACCTCGAGCATGTGTCCTCGCGGGGTTGGGGCTCCCACAAAGGAATGGTACCTCGGCGTCTCCGGAAGAACGGCCTGGTTCGGATCGGGGCCGGCTGCCGTGAGGGTCGTCGGAGGCCCAAGGGTGCTTTGTCCGGGATCCCCATCCACCACTGCCACGGCCCGTCCGGCCTGGCTCAGGGCCTCGTGGAAGATGTGGAGTGCGGTGCTCTTGCCCGAGTCCGTGTCGCCGAGGATGAGGATCGGCCCGGCCCAGGAAGCTAGATTGACCTGCCGCCAGGCCTCGGGAATGTGGAGGTCAGGCATTGAGGGGAGAAGCGAAGGTGACGAGGCTAGAGGGCGCCGGGGACGAGGAGGGTGGCGACGAGCCCGGAGAGTACAATGCCGTCGAATGTGCCCGCCCCTCCAATGCTAGCGATGCCGGTACTGATCTCGGCAATGTCGTCGAGGTGCAAGAGGTCGGCCCCCACGAGCGGGCCGAGGACGCCGGCGATAAACGCGACGGGAGGGGCCCATTCGGGCGCGAGGAGGAGGCCGCAAAGGGCAGCGGCCCCCGCGGGGACGAGCGGAGGCATGGTGATGCCGACATCGGGCACGGGGGTGGCAAAGAGGTAGCACAGGCCGACGTTCAAGAGGAGCGCCGCCAGGGCGGCGGGCAGGATGGAGGGGGCCTCGCCCATGAGACGGAGGAGCTGGTAGAGGGCGAGGACCGTGGGAACGACGCAGCCGCCGACGTTCACGGCAATCACCGTGTAGGTTTGGCGGCGCACCGGCCGTTGAAGCAGCCGATTGAGCCCCAGCAATTGATGAGGCACATGCGCCACCGTTTCTTCCCGCTCGATCCGAGTTACGGGGACGTTAAAGGAGCTGCCCAGAAAGATTCCCAGGGCGGCCAGGAGAGAGCCCCCCGGACCAAGCCCGAGCTTGGCGAGGGCCGTCAGCAGCGCATTGGCCAGGAAAAGGGGGAGCAGCAGGAGAAATCCCAGGACCAGGAGCGACAAACAGCCGGGGGGACGTGCACGCATAAGACCTCCCTCTCGAACGAAGACAGAGCGATCCGATTACGAGTCGTCTAGGGGACGGACTTCGACGCTGTCGAGTTCAATGCGGGACACGAGGTCCAATGCATCCTCCGCCCAAAGGTCCGGGTACTGCTCGAGTCGATCCGGGGCAAGCGTGTCTGAGGTATAATTGTAGTAGTCCGCCACGCGCACCCCATGGATGCGGCGCACGTTGTAGGCTTCTCGGAAGCGCGTGCCCGGGTCCTCCTCCGGACCCAAGCCGAAGGCATAGGCCAGGAAGTCCATGTCGTAGGAGTCCGTGTGGAACCAGTACATAAAGACGTCCTGCCAGTCGCGCCCCCCGTCGTCCTGCTGAAAGGTGACTCGAATGCGATGATAGGGAGAACCGTCGATGGTATCCCGGCCACTGTAGTGGAGCTGAACGGCTGGATCGTCAAGCGGAGAGGGCAGAAGGGCAAAGTAGGCCACCGAGTTCACCCGGGTATCGAGGGAGGCTCGCTCGTCCTCGGAAAGCGACACGGGCTCACCGTCGACTCGACGGTAGAGGCTATCATTCGTAAGGCCCTCCTCGATCGAGCGCCCGAGGGAGTCAGTGGCAGTCCGTCGGTAGTGAAAGAGCCCCTCCTTTTGACGAAGATGAAAGTGATCTCCCCGAAAGTCGAACGTCATGACGGCCCGGTCGAGGACTGAGCCGCCGTGAGCAGCAATTGCACTGTCGACGATGGCCCTTGCTGAGGGTGTCTCGTTCGGGGACTGGTCTACAGAGGACTCACAGCTCCCGAGAACGAAGAACACGACGACGAGGAAAGCAAAAAGTCGGTGCATAAGGAGGGGAGGACGCTACAACGCAGGCGGTCGGGACGCAGAAGGCTACAGTTGGGTTTCCCACTCCTCCACTTGCTGCTGAAGCTCTTGCATGCCGTTGGGAGCCTCATTCTGTTCCTCGGCCTTCGACAGAGCGGTCTCGGCGGTCGTTACTGCCTGTTCGTACTCTCCTTGGGCCGCGAGAAGACGTGCCTTGATGGCTAAATTCTCAAATCGCTCTTCCCGTTCGATAGACTGATCGGCCCATTGTAGGGCGTCTTCCGTGAGGACATCGTTCTCCAGGGCATAGGACGCAAACCGGAGCGGCGTTTGCCAGTCGGTGCCTCCAGAGATGGCCTCTTCGGCCCGGGCCTGAAGGACCTCGGGAGTGTTCACCGTAATCTCGAAGGGCACCCGCGTTTCGGCCCAGTGAAGGACAGAGGTGGCCGAGGTGTCCGTCACATTGTGGAAGGTGAACGTCAACATCTCTCGCATGTCGGCCGACTCGGGCGTGACCTCCACCCGAAGGACGTCCTGGCTCGAATCATACTCGTAAGCGCCCCACTGCTCGGGCTCCTCGTTGAAGACAATGGTCCAGGTGTCCTGGCCCGGAACGGTGAAGAGCGAGTACGTTCCGGCATCCAGCGATTCTCCCTCCACCTGGACGGGCGACGAGAACGAGATGGTGGTGGCTTCATTGGCGCCGGTTCGCCAGATCTCGTCGTAGGGGACCAGGTCCCCGTAGATCGTGCGGCCTCGCACACTCGGACGACCGTACGTGATTTCCACGTCTGTAACCCCGATGGTCTGGCTCACCGTGGCATTTGGGCTCACCCGCGGCAGGGTATTTCCTCGCTCCTGGGCCTGAGAGGGAAGCCCTCCGAGAGCGAGGAGAGCGCCGAGGAAAAGGCTGGCGAGAAAGCACGTGCGCATACGTGGCATCATGGCAGAGTTGATCGATTGTTGGAGCAAGAGGGCGAGGGATGGGAGCAACGGGTCTGGAGGAGCGGTGAACTGCTCCTGGCCGTAAAGGGCGGAGAGGAAGACGTATGCTTAGAACGTAAGCATAATAATAAACGGCTTTGTTCCTGCAAATTGCAATGCGAGAAGGAGTATATGAACATACGAAGAATGGATGGGACCAATTGAAGAACCGATTTCACCTACGGAATGGGCATCGTGGACTCGACGGCTGGGACGGGAACGGGGATCGTTTCTCTTAACGAATAGCACGAGGCTGCCCCTCGAACAATTCAATCGGCAAGGGCCACTGCCCCCCACGGACAGTCATGCACCAGGGCTGAGAGGAGGCGTTCTGTCCGTGTCTTTCCGAGAGGCAGGGGATGCGGGAGAGATTGTGAACCTACTCATTTTCTTCCTATTATGAGGGCCTCCGTGATATTTTTTTGAGTGAAGCTGTACGATGGCACACGTCTCGGTTCGTTCGGCACTTCTTCTGGCAGGGGTCCTGTTTATCGCTCTTTCTTGTGCAGGGCCGCAGCCCCAGGAGCCAGACGAGGGAGAGGCTCAACGAGTCTTCCACGTTCAGCTTCACATGACCGAGGAGAAGGATGAAGCCGACCGCGTTCTTGGCGAGGCCCTGAGCTGGTGGGAGAATCAGTCGCCTTCGGATCGGCCCCCTCTCGTTGAGACGGAAGAGTCTCCCGTCGACATTATGTGGAAGGCCCCTCTCTACCGGGTTCGTCTCGGGCCTTTTGCCACACGGGAGCAGGCCGAGACGGTCCTTTCCGACGCGCGGTCCGACTTTCCGGAAGCCTTTATCGCTCCGGAGCGAGTGCCTGCGCAGTAATGCTCGCCGTCCCCAGTTCTACTTCCATCATGTCCTTACACACATCGCTGCTACAGTCCTATGGAAATCGCACTCGTCCAGCAGTTTTTGCCTTCTGATCCTCACTACGCCCTCCAAAAAGGATTGAATGCCATCAAAGAGGCTGCCAATGCCGGGGCTGACCTCGTCCTCTTCCCGGAGCTCTCGTTTACTCCCTTTTACCCGCGAATTCCTGCCTCGGAACGGGAGGACGACGTGCTTGACCTCGCGGAGCCCATTCCCGGCCCCACCACGGAGGCCATCGCCGACATTGCTGAGCAGTTTGGAGTCGTCGTCGTCTTTAATCTTCTTGAGCGGGACGGCGATCAAACGTTCGATACGTCGCCCGTCATTGATGCCGACGGCACCGTGCTCGGAGCCACGCGCATGATGCACATCACCGACTTCGAGCATTTCCACGAGGAAGGCTATTATGCACCCGGCGACACGGGCGCACCGGTGTACGACACGGCTGCGGGGCGCCTCGGCGTGGCCATTTGCTACGATCGGCACTACCCGGAGTACATGCGAGCGCTGGCGTTGAAGGACGCAGAGGTCGTTGCCGTCCCGCAGGCCGGCGTTGCTGGGGAATGGCCCGACGGCATGTTCAAGGCCGAACTCCGCGTTGCCGCCTTTCAGAATGGATTCTTTACGGCGTTGGCCAATCGCGTTGGGAAGGAGGGCGAGATGTCCTTTGCCGGAGGCTCGTTCGTCACCGATCCGTTTGGGCGGCTCGTGGCCGAAGCCCCCACCGGAAGCGCAACCATCCTGCTTGCCTCTGTTGATCTCGACCGACGAACGGAGGCTCCGGCCCAGCAGCTTTTCCTCAGGGACCGCCGGCCCGAGCAGTACGAAGACGGAGCGGTCGGCCTGCATCCGTCTGCCTCGATCGAGGAGCCCCCTGCGGAGGTCGAAGAGGAGTGAGGGTAGTGCCCTCCGCGTGCAGGTTACAGGGCCCGCGAGAAGTTATCCACGAACATGAGGCCGAGCAGGATGAGCCAGAGCAGGTGCCCGACGCCCGTTCCAATGGCGACCTTCTTTCGCGCCGACTCAGTGTCGTCGGCACTGGGGCCCGTTTCTTCTGAGGACGTCACGCTTGCGTGAAGGGTGTGCCATCCCGGTCGGATGACGAAGAACTGAACGAGCGCGAGGATCACGATCAGAGTGACGGCGGAGTGGTAGGCCGGGCCGTAGGCGTCAAAGTGGCCGCCGGCGATAAAGGCGCCGATCGAAAAGAGGAGGGTCAGGCCAATGAAAATGTTCATCAGCCACACGGAGTGTTGTCCGTCCTGCGCGAGGGCCACGGCGGCGTCTCGGTCCACCTCGAGCACCGACCGCGCACGGCCTGCGAGCCGGAGGCCCAACCCAAACCATGCTGCGGCGGTGATGATGTGGAGGATGACGAGAGTGATGACGAGGGGGGAAGAGTACAGAGAGGTTGGCATAGATCTGAGATCGTTTGGAACGTGAAACGGTCAGCCCCTCTCACGAGTCACGTCGGATAGAGTTTGACGGAGTGTGTTCGTTCGGCGCGAAGGTCGAGTGAACCCCTGGGGTCCGCTCGAATTCTATTGGTCGTAGCAGTCACAGAGAATACTCGCTTGCCATGGAGGCCGACGCCATCGGACGTGGATTGATGTACCTGGGGGCCGGGATTCTTGTCCTCGGAGGGCTCGTGATGCTCCTGGGACGGGTCCTCGATCTAGGGAGCCTCCCCGGGGATTTTGCCTATGAGGGCGACAATGTGAGTGTTTATGTGCCGCTGGGAACGATGATCATGCTCAGCGTCGTGCTTACACTGTTGCTCAATCTTGCCCTTCGGTTGTTTCGGTAGCGGACACCGCCTCGTTCCTCTCTCCTCCTTGCGGCTCGAATACACCCGGGGGGAAGGGCGCAGGTCCCTTCTTCATTGCATCGCTCGAAGAGGGTTTCTTTTTTGGTAGACGATAGGAGGGAGGGGCTGCCCTTTCGTTTGGCGGGGCGATATCGATTCCTCGGCTCAATATATTTTGTACGTTCGGCCCAGTCTCGATGAATACTTCGATTTTGACCATCATTCTCGGTGGCGGTGCCGGAACCCGACTCTATCCGCTGACCAAGCTGCGTGCCAAGCCGGCCGTTCCGCTGGCCGGGCGCTATCGGCTGATTGACGTGCCGGTGTCCAACAGCATTAACTCCGACATCCCCCGGATCTTTGTCCTCACCCAGTTTAACTCGGCGAGCCTCAACCGCCACCTGGCACAGACGTACCGGTTCGATCGGTTCAGCAACGGCTTCGTCACGGTCCTCGCGGCCGAGCAGACGCCGTCGTCGAAGGACTGGTTTCAGGGGACGGCCGACGCGGTGCGGCGCAGCATCCCGCACATTGAAGGGTATCGGCACCGCCACGTACTCATCCTCTCGGGCGACCAGCTGTACTCGATGGACTATCGCAACATGCTGGCACACCACCGAGAGCGAGACGCCGACGTGACGATCGGGACCATTCCGGTCCACGCCGACGAGGCGCCCGCCTTCGGCATCCTCAAGACCGACGACGAGGACGTCATTACGGAGTTTCACGAGAAGCCGGCCCGCGACGATTTGGACGGGAAAGAGAGTCCCGTGACCGACAACCTGAGGGAACAGGGCCGAGTCTACCTGGCCTCGATGGGCATTTACATTTTCGACCGGGAGCCGCTGCGCGATCTGCTCGAATCGAACCCCAATGATCACGACTTCGGCAATCAGATCATCCCGGCGGCCATCGACGAGCTGAAGGTGGTCAGCTACCCCTTCACCGATTACTGGAGCGACATCGGGACCATCCGCTCCTTCTACGAGGCCAACCTGATGCTGGCCGACACCAGTCCGCCCTTCAGCCTGTACGATCCCAATCGCCCGCTGTACACCAATGCCCGAATGTTGCCCCCTGCCAAGATTCTGAGCTCGACCGTTCAGAATTCCCTCATTGCAGAAGGGAGCCTGGTGGTCAACAGCCAGATTTCTCAGTCGATCATTGGCATCCGGTCCTACGTCGGGGAAAATACGACGCTAAACAACATCGTGATGATGGGGGCGGATCACTTCCGATGGCACGCCATGGAGGAACGCGGGTTCATCGAAGGGCCGCGGAATCCCGGCATTGGAGAAGGCTCGTATGTCGAAGGCGCCATCATCGACAAGAACGTCTCCATCGGGAAGCGCTGCGTCATCAAAAACCAAGACAACGTGCAGGAGGCCGAGGAAGACACCCACTACATTCGGGACGGAATCGTCGTGATTCCCAAGAACACAGTGATTCCGGACGACACGGTGATCTGAGCCCGGGAGCGGGGGCTTGTGGGGGATGAACGTGGTGGAGGCAAGGGAGAAGGGGAGAGGAGGCAGTCCCTGTCTGTTTGCTTGTTGACATTCGTCACATGCGTTCTCGGGGGGCGGTTCGTATCTTTTCGTAGGCTGATCCCTCTCCACTCATGAACATTACGATTCTGACGAACGAGTACCCGCCCAACGTCTACGGTGGGGCGGGTGTGCACGTCGAATACCTCACGCGCGAGCTGGCGGGCCTGGAGGACGGAGCGCATGAGGTGGAGGTGCTCTGCTTTGGAGAGCAAAACGAGACCCACGACAACCTCACGGTGCAGGGCGTCACGCCTGCGGGGG
This sequence comes from uncultured Salinivenus sp., assembly GCA_964462965.1. GTDB lineage: Bacteria > Bacteroidota > Rhodothermia > Rhodothermales > Salinibacteraceae > Salinibacter. Next base: position 11,145 of record CAYXAD010000025.1, on the reverse strand, counting down.
ACGTGCCCCATCAGGACGAGCGGCACGCCAAATTTATGGACGCGATGGCCCGCAACCTCGTCATGGCCGGCTCCATTGCCGACGCCGACATCATCCACGGCCATACGTGGTACTCTCACCTGGCAGGATGCCTCGCCAAGCAGCTCACCGGCGGTCAACTCGTCCTTACGACGCACTCGCTGGAGCCGCATCGGCCCTGGAAGGCCGAGCAGCTCGGGACCGCCTATCGGGGCAGCTCGTGGGTCGAACGGACGGCCTACGAGAACGCCGACGGCATCGTGGCGGTCTCGGCCTCGATGAAGGAAGACGTGCAGTCGCTGTACGAGGTAGACTCCAGCCCCGTGCAGGTCATTCACAACGGCATTGACATCGACCAGTACCGCCCTCGTCCCGATCCGTCGGTGCTCGAGGAGCACGGGGTCGATCCAGACCAGCCTTTTGTCCTCTTCGTCGGACGGATTACTCGCCAGAAGGGCATTTTACACTTGGTCGAGGCCATCAAGCACTTCGATCCGGACATTCAGGTCGTGCTCTGTGCCGGGGCGCCCGACACCGAGGCGATTGGGGACGAGATGGAAGCTCGGGTCGACGCCGTCCGCTCGGAAACTGACAACCGGATCGTCTGGATTGCCGAGATGCTGCCGCGGGAGGACGTCATCACCCTGTACACGCACGCCGCGGTGTTCGTCTGCCCCAGCGTCTACGAGCCGTTCGGGATCATCAACCTGGAGGCCATGGCCTGCGAGACGCCCGTCGTCGCGTCGGCCGTCGGGGGCATCCCCGAGATCGTGGTGCCGGACGAGACGGGCCTCCTCGTGGAGGTGGATCCGACGGGAGAGGACCGTATCGAGCCGGCCGATCCGGACGCGTTTGCACGCGGATTGGCGGACGGGGTGAATGCGCTCATGGCGGATCCAGATCGTCGGGCAGCCATGGGCACGAGGTCCCGACGTCGCGTCGAAGAGCGCTTTAGCTGGCGGGCCATCGCCGAACAGACGCTGGCCTTCTACAAACATCTTCTGGCAGGGTAGAGGACTCTCGGGGGCAAGTCTCCGTACCGCGGGCAACGGAGAAAGGAAGGAGGAGGGCTCCTCTACCCTCCGAACGGTGATCCTTCTGGTTCAGGCAGGGGCGGGAGGAACCGACGGCTCGTCGTCAGCTTCTCCCGACGAAGACTCCTGTGGTGGGGTTGCAGCACGCGCCTCCGCCCACGTGTCGGTGGTGAGGAGAAGCTCTTTGGCCTCCGACAGCGACAGGTCGAGCACGTCCAGAAGCGCCCGCACAGCCTCCATCCGCGAGTAGCCGTCCCGTCGAAGCCGGCGATAGGTTGCCTCGATGCGCTCGTCACCGGAGAGGTCGTCCTCAATTTGTCGAATTGCTTCCTCGCTTGGCATAACAGGGGAAAGAACGAAGGGGGAAGAGGGGATAGACGGCAAGCCGTGTCTACGAAAGATCACCGAGAAGGCAGCCCAACAAGTCCTCGGGGCGTTACGCGTTCAACGTGCCACGTGTAACGCATCGGTCAGTTCGCATCGTCAATCCGCCCGGCCTCTCGAAGGATCTCCTGCAGCCGATCGAGGGGAATTGCCTCCTGGACGTTGCCGTCTCGTCCCTCGACGGTGGTTGCCGTGGTCAGGGCATTGTATACAGCTTCCTCGACGGCCTCGACGGTGCCCAAGAAGAGAGGGCTCATTTGGCGATTGGGCAAGAGGGCATCGGAGCGAGGCGCGTCGTCCCCATCTCGCTGGTTCTGCGTCGAGAAGGCGATGACGAAGTCGCCCGAGCCGTTGCTGACGTAGCTGCCCGTCCGGGCCAGGCCCAGCATCGCTCGTTTGGCCATCCGCTCCAGGTTGCGCGGCGACACGGGTGCATCGGTGGCCAGCACGATCATGCAGGACCCGCCGTCCGTATCGTCGGAGCGGGAGCCTGCGCCTGTGTTCTCCACGGCCGACTGGAACGAATAGCGGCCGAGCCGTTCTCCGACCGGCACGCCGTCAATCCGGAGGATGCCGCCGTAGTTGGCTTGGACGAGGGCGCCCACCGTGTAGCCTCCGTGGTCGTCCGGCAAAACGCGGGAGCTCGTGCCGATCCCGCCTTTCCAGCCGAGGGCACTGGTTCCGGTGCCCGCGCCGACGCTCCCCTCGGGCACGGGGCCGTCAGAAGCAGTCTCGATGGCGGCGGTCACGTCCTCTGGGGTGACGTGTTGCCCACGGATGTCGTTGAGATAGCCGTCGTTGGTTTCTCCCACTACCGCATTGACGGAGCGAACATCTTCGTGGCCGGGTTGACGCAGCGTCCACGCGACCGTGGCCTCCACGGCGGTGCCTACGTCCAGCGTGTTGGTCAGGACAATCGGCGTTTCGATCGTGCCCAGCTCTTGCACCTGTAGGAAGCCGGCTGCTTTTCCGAACCCATTGCCGACGTAGGCTGCGGCAGGTACCTTCTCTTGAAAGAGGTCTCCGTCGTGCGGGAGGATAGCGGTCACTCCAGTTCGGACGTCCGACCCCTCGACGAGCGTTTGGTGTCCCACCTGCACGCCGTCGACGTCCGTGATGGCATTCAGCGTCCCGGGAGAAAAGATGCCGGGGGCGACCCCCAGGTCGCGCAGCCGTTCCGAGTCGGACTGGGCCGCAGCAAGCGTGGGAACCAAAAGAATACCGAGGAGGAGAGGGAGGAGGGTAGAAAAGCGCATGACGAGTGAGGTCGGTTCGCAAGGCCGCCGAGGACCCCTGCGTGCTCGAGGGGTGTAGTCAATTCTTAAGGTCCTGTTATACTTCTGTGATAAAATGGAGGGAGAGTGAAGGTACGTTGGGAGCCCGACGGAGACAAGGGGGCCCTTACAGCAGTCCTATTTTCACTGATTCCTGTCCGCCATGGAAATGCCCAAGCCCTGCACGTCCGACGATCCCAAGGTCGACGCCCTGAAAGCCGGGAGTGAGCACGCCTTTCGATGTCTCTTCGAGCAGGAACGGGAGCGTCTCCGCCGGTTCGTGATGAAGAGGGTCGAGGACCCGGACGCGGCGGAAAATATCGTCCAGGAAACCTTTGCCGAGGCCTATCGCCAGATTGGGGACTTTCGAGGAGAGGCGAAGGTCTCGACGTGGTTGTTTTCGATTGCGCGTCACCTTGCCTACGGGCATCTCCGGACCGCCAAGCGCCACAGCTATCTGGAGCACCGGAAGATTGAATTTTTAGACGCTGAGAAAGGAGAGACACAGGCGGCCACGCAGGACGCCGTCGAGCAGTCGGAGCGCAAACAAATTGTTCACGACGCCCTTCAGGAGCTTCCCGAGCATTACCGTCGCGTCGTTCAGCTTCGGGATCTGGAAGAACAATCGACCGCCGAGACGGCCGATCAGCTCGACCTCACGGAGGTGAACGTCCGGGTTCGTCTCCACCGCGCCCGCAAGCAGCTTCGCGAGCACCTTTGTAAACGGATGGAGTGTGACGACGAGTCATGAGTCGAGCGTTGATGAGGCACGAGTGAACGTGTTTAGGGGGATAAGGGAGGGGAGCCACTTCTCCGAGGATGCCCTCAACCTCACACACCCATCTCCGCGTCGGTAGGGACATCACGAGTCGCAACGAGCAGGGAAAGACTCCGACGAGACGTCACTCGTCCACGGCGCCCTGTTCCCACCCCTCGGTGAAGACGTGTTCGTCGGGAACTCCTGCCTCGTGGAGAACGGCCTTCGTGTCGACGACCATTTGCGGCACGCCGCAGAGGTAAAAGTGGGCGGACGCGTCCTCGCCCGCTACGTCCCAGAGGTGGTCCTGGACAAACCCAGTCCGGCGTGGCCAGTCCTCGTCCGAGAGGACGTACTCCACCGTGAGGTTGGCGTGGCTGGCCGAGAGACGGTCGAGGGTCTCGCGATACATGAGGTCGTCCTGGGTGCGCTCCCCGAAAAGGAACGTTGCTTGTCCATTGGCCTCGTTCAGGTACTGCAAAAGCATCGCCAGCATTGGCGTAATGCCGGTGCCCGTAGCAAGAAAGACGACGTCTCGCTTCAGGTCGTGGAGGTGCAGGTTGCCGGAGGGAGCGGTGAGGGGAACGGGATCACCGAGCGTTCGCTCGTGCATCCAGACGGAGGCGGTTCCCTCCTCGTATCGTTTGACGGCCAGCGCCACGGTGTCCGTCCCCGGGCGGTTTACAGGGGAGTAGGGGCGATATATGGGACGACCGCGATCATCCTCGATCGCAATACTGAGGTGTTGCCCGGGTTTGTAGGTGAACGTGTGGCCTTCCACCCGCAGCAAGAACTGCTTCACCCGTGGCGTAAGCGGATGAATGGAGGTAACGACGGCGTCGAGGGTCTCGAGAGCCATAGAGAAGAGGAGCAGGGGCGGTCAACGCGAGAGAACGCTATGAAGTGGACACCGGGCGTTCATGGTCTTCCGCGAACTGATTGGCTGCCTCGTCGTCCTCGAAGAAGGTAATGGTCGGATACCGAGGCTGTCCAATCCAGGCGTGGTCGGAGTGGACGTCCGGTTCGACCAGTGCTCGGTTGGCTTCCGTGTCTTCAAAGACGGCCGTCCAGCCCTCGAGAGAGAGCTCGTCGAGGGCCTCTCGGAGCGCCTGAACTGTTCGGTGTTGCCCGACTTCTTCGCCGTCGTCTGGCTCGGGGACAACGGCACGAGGCGAGTGGGTTCGTATCTGAAGGCGATCTCCCTCGGGGGATCGCACGAGCTGATACAGGGCAGGAGAGGCCTCTGCGGGTTTGTCGCGGGGATCGGGGCCGTCGGGCGAACGAACCGTTTGCCCTGTCTTTGTGGGGGGCTGGTTCCCCCGGTGCGTACCAATTGACGTAAGGTCCTCAGGGATGTCAGCCATAAGATGAGGGGATTTAAGACGATTCGGACTTCATTTGTGGTTCACTAGATGAATCAATATGCTAACGGCAGCGCTTCGCCAGGGATACGGAGGCTTTATGATTCATCAGTGAAGGCTATTTGGACCCGCCGCGGAGCGATTTGATATTTTAGTGATCGACCTGAGCCCTCATTTTCGTGATCCTCTTTCTCGCCTGTAGGACGTCAGGAGAGAGGAGACTAGGACCATGCGGATAACCCGTTGGCTCATTCTGTTGGTATGCGTTGTTGGGGTCGCAGGCCGACCGGCTTCGGTCGACGCTCAACTCTCTGAGACCCCTTCTTCGGTCCGTACGGCGGGGGCGGTAGCCAATCTCTTTGCGACGGTTGATCCGGGGCGGTCCTTTGACGGGATGCGTCTTGAGTTGCCCGAAGCATGGGAGCTGGAGCACGTTCGCCTTCTTCGGTATGGCACGGAGCCCGTCTCCATCCATCGCCGGAGGCTGGAACGAGGAACGGTGCTTCTAACGACCGACCGGCCGGTACACGGGCCGCATGAACTGGTCCTTCGGGTTCGGTTGCCCGACACGCCGGGGACGGTCCAGTGGCACGTGACGCCGTTTGTCCAGAGCGCCGACCAACGCGGGCCCGAGGAGTCTGGGAAGTCTCATCGGGTCCTCTCGGCAGAGCGGCTTTCTCGTGAGGTTGTGATCGAGGAAGCGTCCCGACCGTCTAGGGACAACCAAGCCCTTGATTTGAGTGAGGCCGAGACGCCTCTGCTCCTGCCCGCTGACTCTCTTCCGGCGCTGGGTCGCCTGGGGGCCTTTACCATCGAGTTTTGGATGCGAACGGCGGGCCTGGAGGAAGTGATCGTGTCGACCTGGAATGGGGATGAGGATGTGGCGTATTCGGCCGAGTTTATCGTCGATCGAAGTGGGCGACTCCGCTTCTATTGTGGACAGCCGGGCCAGCATCAGGCCCTCCGGTCAAATGCGCCTGTGGCCGACGATCAGTGGCACCACGTGGCCCTTACCTACGACGTTGCGGAGGCACGGCTCCGCCTACATCTCGACGGCACCCTGGTCGACTCTACGCAGCCTCGGGCCCTGCCGCAGTCGCCGGGCCCCGTTCCGATGGCTCTGGGAGGGCGGGTCCGCCCCGGTCGGGACACTGTATCAGAGGCCTTGGCCTTTTCGGGCCAGATTGACGAACTGCGTATTTGGGAGGAAGCTCGATCGACGGAGGTCTTGCGCACGATGAGAAAGCGCCCCTTTGCTGCGCAAGCCGCTGAGACGTCGGAGCAAGGCCCGCTCCGCCTCAGCTTCGACACAGACGAGGAGCTGGAGCACGTCGACTGGCCCGACGGGGGACAACGAGTGGCTACGTCCCTTTCCTTCCGTTCCGCCCTGCAAAATCTCCGCGCCGAAACCCAGGGGCGAACGGTGGTTCTGCGTTGGGAGGCCGACGCCTCCGAAGAGGGGCGATTTGTCGTCGAACGCTCTCCGAGGGGGAACTCGTTTACACCCGTTGCTCGGCTGCGCCCGCGAGAGGCCTCTCGCTCTCCCTCCGATCCTTCCCAGTTCGTCTACACGGACGAAGATGTCCAGGAGCAGGTCGTCTTCTATCGTATTCGCCGAGTCGAACCGGAGGGGGGCGTAGAACACACCTCCGGGACGATCAAGATCGGGTTGGGGGCGGAAACGGAGCAGGCGTCAGAGACGGAACTGCTCGGCAACTATCCCAATCCCTTTGTAAAGTCGACGACCATTGCATACGAGGTGCATAAGACGCAGCCCGTAACCCTCACCGTTTGGAACCTGGCGGGCCACCGCGTTGCCACGCTGGCCGACGAGGTTCACGAGCCCGGCTATCACGAAAAAATCTTGGACGCCGGAGGCCTCCCGAGTGGCACCTACTTCGCTCGCCTTCAAACCCCGGAGGATCGACAGTCTCTCCGGCTGGTCGTGCTTCGGTAGCAGGGCCACGTCCAAGCACTGTTCCTCACGAGGCAGGTTCGCCGGGTGAAACAGCACCGGTCCTCGTCACCGTTCTATCGGGCGGAGTGTCCGCAAATCCTGAACATTGAGACCTCATCCATCACCATGGACCTGACCTACTTTGGCCATTCGACGTTTCAGATCGAGACGGACGGCACGACGCTGCTTTTCGACCCCTTCTTTGAGGACAATCCTCACACCGACGTGGATCCGAGCACGCTGGATCCAGATGTGCTTCTTCTGACGCACGCTCACTTCGATCACTTTTCCGACACTGAATCAGTCCTGGAGAACAGTGATCCACTCGTCATTGGAACGTTTGAGGTTGCTCAATACGTGGGTCAGGAGTTTGACCACGAAGCCATCCAGCCTCTCAATGAAGGGGGAAGTATGGAATTTGACTGGGGGTTTGTCGAAGCCACGCATGCTCGCCATAGCTCTTCCTTCCCCGATGGCTCGTATGGAGGTGTTCCGGTGGGCTTCGTGCTCGAACTGGAGGACAACGTCGTCTACAACACCGGCGATACCGCCCCCTTTGCCGAAATGCAATGGGTCGGTGATTTGTGGGACGTAGACGTCATGCTCGCTCCCATTGGGGATGTCTTTACGATGGGCATCTATGGAGCCCTTCACGCAACCCAAATGGTGGATCCCGATCTCCTCGTTCCTCTGCACTACGATACCTTTCCGCCCCTGGAAACCGACCTCGACACCTTTGAAGAGGCATTCGATGAGGCCGGGTACGAGACGAAGGTGATCGACATGGAGGAAACCGCTTCGCTGTAGTCGACTCGGGGCGCGTTCCAGAATCCTGGGACACCTAGTCCGTGCACGGACGCCGAGCAGGGAGGAGGTTTCCTCCCTGTTTGGCGTTCGCTCCCTCCCTTTTTTGTCTCATTGCTCTCGCCACGTCTTCGTGACCACGCTGGGCATTCTCGCCGACACCCACGGCTACTTCCATCCGTCGCTCCCCCGGGACCTGGAGGGGGTTGACTTGATTCTGCACGCCGGGGATGTCGGGGACCTGGCCATCCTCGATGGCCTTGAGGCGGTGGCGCCCGTCAACGCCGTTTGGGGAAACATCGACGGCGAACGGATTCGTCGACGGATTTCTGAGCATCACCGCTTCGAGGTCGAGGGCCTGGACGTGTGGATGACGCACATTGCGGGTCGTCCCGGTCGGTGGCAGCAAGGCATGGGGGCCAAGCTTCGGGAGTCCCCGCCCGATGTCCTCGTGTGTGGCCACAGTCACATCCTTCGTGTCGAGCGTGTCGAGGCCCTCGACGACATGTTATACGTGAATCCGGGGGCCGCGGGCCGGCAGGGATTCCATCGGGAGAAGACCTGTCTCCGCCTCACGATCGAAGACGGTACCCCCACGGAGATGGACGTCATTCACCTCGATAAGGAGTCCGCACATTCAGGCGCTGAGGAGTCATGAAGCCGCGCGATCCTCGTCATCGTGGTCGACGCTATGACGGAGCTGTGCGACGGCGGCAGTTCGTTCGCTGGACGATTGGTGCGGTTCGAGTTTTCGCCGTGCCTGTGGTGGTCATGAGCGTACTACTGGGGCTGGATGTGCTCCTTCCTGGTACGACCGAGGAGGGAATTGCGTATCGCCGGACGGTAGAGAACCGATGGTTTACACCGGACGGATTTTCGATTGGGGTGGGGTGGCCCCATCGCTCCGGGTGTATGGAGCAGCGGACGGAAGGCTCTGAGCGCCTGCTCTTTGTGACGCGAGACAACTGCTCGGGATCGGTGGACGTGGGGGTGCACTTTGGGCGTGCGCTGTCTGGCCGCGACACCCTCCACGTCGTACGCACGCCCGTGTTTGAACGTGTGCGTGCGGTGCGGCGCCCCTCCGACGGCCTTCAGGATCGCAGGTATCCACTTCTCAACATTGGGATCTTCGTGGCCATCGGTCTGATTCCGCTTCTCAGCTTCGGGCGAGACTTTGCCGTACATCCGACCTCTGGAGGCCCCAGGCGTCGGTACATCGCCTACGTGCTTCCGGTTCTGCTCGCCGAAGCCGTGTACGTCGTACTCCTCGTCCAGGTGCTGGGAGGGTAGCTCTCCTGCTTGGGGGCACGGAGGAGATCCTTTCCTCGTTCGAGGCTGCTTCCGAGTCCCCCCCGCCGACATCCTTCTGCCGGGAAGACGGCCGAGAGCAGTCCTCCGGTCGCGTCTAGTGTCGGTACTCCCTCGCCCCGAATCCTATGAGGCGGTTATCCGGAGAGCGTGGACCGCTCTGTTCGCGTTTGCTGAAACAGCGTTTTAAAGAGCACTCGATCCGCGTCGGTGAACGGGACGTCCCGCCGGGCCATGACCCGCTCGGCCACCTCCAGGGCCTTGTCGAGCCGATACTCGGTGAACCCGTCCGAAGGACTTCCCCAGGAGAAGGGCGGGACGTATCGAGGGGGGAAATCGCCCCCGTACAAGTTGCAACACGTGCCAACGACGGTGCCCGTGTTAAACATCGTGTTGATGCCACACTTGGAGTGATCCCCCATGAAAAGTCCGGCGAACTGTCGACCGGTGGGGAGGAAGGCCTCAGTGTCCGGGGCATACAGGGTGACTTCCCCGTAGTCGTTTTTCAAATTCGAAATGTTGGTACCGGCGCCCACGTTGCACCAGGAGCCGAGGTACGCGTGCCCCAAGAAGCCAGCGTGGCCCTTGTTGGAGTAGGACTGAATGATACAGTCGTGGATTTCTCCCCCGAGCTTGCACCAGGGGCCGGCAGCGGTGCCTTCCACGTTGGCTCCGATCTTGGCCTGGCTTTTTGGACCGAGATAGCACGGCCCTCGAATCACGGCCCGTTCGAAGACCGTCGCGTTGGCACCTATGTAAATCGGGCCGTCTTCGGCGTTGAGAATGGCTCCCGGCCGCACCGTTGCTCCCGGGCCGAGAAAGATCTGTTCGGGGCGTACACTTACTACGCTCTCGTGGATTGAAATGTGAGGACGATTCTGGAGGGCCCCTTGTGAGAACATTCCCTCCGTCCGGGCAGCGATTCCCCAGGAGAGCGCCGGGCGGAGTACATCGAGCAGGTGCCAGGGGCGTCGCAGGAGCGTGGCCGTTTCAAGCGTCGTGATGGGAAGGTCGGCAAACGACTCCTTGGACAATGCCGCGTGGGACAATACGTCGTCGGGCAGGTGGTCCGTGGCCTTGGGGAGCCAGGCGGCCACCAGCGCGCCATCCTGAATAAAGGCACGCGGCGTATCGGTCTCGGTGGCCTGTTGGATCTGTTGAAGGGCCTCTCCCTCTTCGGCGACAAATCGTCCATTCACGAAGAGCATATCTTCGTCGTCGGGAAGGGAGTTGAGGAGCACCGATTCGTGCGTGTGGGCCGTCACCCCAGCCACGTGCGGCCGAGCATGCAGGACGACGGTGTCGGGGTCGAAGGCCTCAGAGGTGGCCTCTAGAAGGGTGTGAGAACCAAACCGAAGATCGTAGACGGCCCGCGTTTCCACCATCGGACGGAGCGCAGCGACGTGACGATCTTCAAACACACAGAGTGCCATTGAAGCAAGGGGGGAGTTCCGGGGTGAAAAAATGAAGGCGCGGCTTGCGAGTCGCCCCTGGAGTCGAAAGGCAGAGACGCAAGACACCGCAAAATATAGGAAACGATAGGGGGGAAGTCAGGACCGATCCACCGGGGGGATTACTGCTTCCTACCGCAAATTCATTTTGGTCCGTTTGTGGATGTAGACGTTCTTTCAATGTGATCTCCACCGCCACACTGGTTCCCAAGCCGGTGTCCCATTGACAGTCAGGGCTCCGGGGGGAACTGCTGTCTCTTCCGACCCGAAGCAATCTTTCATGCTTTGACTGCGGCTGCCCTGCTCAAGATCTGGACGCTGGCGGAGTGACGAGAGGAGCCCTGTTGAGACTTGAATGCCCTGCTGCCAAACCAGTGGGCTTCGGCTCGACGGGTCTCGTGGCAGGAGGTAGAATTCAGAGGCGCCCACAAAGACCGATTGACGGTGTGCTAAGGAAAGGACCATCGGGCATTAAGCTCCACCTCGCGTCGAACCGTAGGAAAAAGGAGTGACGGAGCATATTGCGCAAAAGACGAGTCCCTCCTCAGATCATCCATGCGCAATTGCGTTGTGCACCGGAGGGGCAGAAGGACTCAGTAAACTCCAACTACAATTGTTCGTTGTAAACAATTCACGAGTTCGGGTATGGTCCCTGCATGCTCGAACTCTGGAGCGCATTCGGCAACTGAGACCAATTTTGCGGACCTGTCATGAAATTTTTTGTTGACACGGCCGATCTCGGCGAGATCCGAGAGGCCAATGACATGGGCATCTTAGACGGGGTCACGACCAACCCG
>CAYXAD010000024.1:7929-22135 GCA_964462965.1 uncultured Salinivenus sp. | reverse complement strand
TGGCGTCGAGGCGGTCGGTGTCGTCGGGGGTGACGATTGGAATCATAAACTCCGGGTGGATGGGTGTAAGGGTGGAAGGATGAAAGAGGGAGGGAGGTTGGGATCAAACGTGTGGGTCTATCTTTGGGCGGGGGTGGATGTTCGTGGAGTCTCGTTGGAAAATCTCTTTCATTAGCCCCAGCCCGACGAGGAACCGAGCCGAGAGAACCACAGCCTGAACGCCCCCTGCAAGGGCCCCCATTGCCTCCCCCAGCCCCACACCCCTCCCCTCCAACCGTTCAGGCAACCCGAACGAGGCCGCGTACCAGGTCCATCAGGTCATCTCGCATGCGCTCGCTAACGGTCAGCACGTCCTCGTGGTCGAGCGGGCCCGCCGCGAGCCCCGCCGCCGGATTGGTGATCGATGAAAGGCCGAGCACGCGCATGCCGAGCTCGTGGGCCTGGAGCACCTCGGGCACCGTGCTCATGCCCACGGCATCCGCCCCCAGGTGCTCCAGCGCCCGGATCTCCGCCTTCGTCTCGTAGCTGGGCCCCATCACCCAGGCGTAGGTGCCGCGACGCGCGTCGAGGTCCAGGTCGAGCGCCACCTGCTGGGCCCGATCCGTCCATGCACTGTCGTAGCCGGGGCGTCCGGTCGCGGGTGCGGAGCCGGTCTGGCTTCCAGCCACATGGCGCGGGACCGTGCCGGAGCCGACGCCCGGATCGGCAAACGCCAAATTGATGTGACCCGTGATGAACATGAGCGTCCCGGGCGCGAACGTGCGGTTGATGCCGCCGGCCGAGTTGGTCACGAGCAGGCGATCGGCGCCCAGGGCGTGAACCAGCCGCACCGGCATGGCAATCCGCTGGACGGGGTATCCCTCGTAGAGATGCACGCGGCCCTGCACAAAGACGACCCGCGTGTCCTCCAGGGTGCCAAAGACGAGTCGACCGGAGTGCCCCTTGACCGTCGACGACGGATACCCGGGAATGTCCTCCGCCGAGACGACCGTCGTGTCGTGGGCCGTGTCGGCCAGGGCCCCGAGGCCCGAGCCCAAGATCAGCGCGATCTCGGGCGAGGCCTCCGTGTGAGCCCGCACGGCCTCCACCGCCGCGTCAAGGGCTTCCTCGTGCACGGCAGGCACAGAACGCATGTCCATAGAGATGATCGTCTGCTTGCATTGAACGACAACGAGAAAACGACAGAACGCCCCCGCTCCAGCGCACCGACACAGCTACGTGGACGAGCGCAGGATGCGATAGTTGCGCAGGCTCCACAGCAGCTGTTCCACGATGACCCGCACAGTCGTAGTCAGGGGGATGGCAATGAGCATGCCCACGATACCGCCGAGCTGAGCCCCCACCAACACGACGAAGAGAATCACCAGCGGATGCGCCTTGGCCGCTCGGGAAAAGATGAGCGGCTGCAGTAGAATGTTGTCGGACAGCTGCGTGAGAATCATTGCCAGGGCCACTCCCGGCACGAGCGCCAGGTCTCCCGTTTGCGCGATCCCCACGAGCGTTCCGCATAAAAAACCCAGAAAGGGGCCGAAGTAGGGAATGGTGTTGGCCAGCCCCGTAAAGATGCCGACGGCGATCGCATTCTGGAGACCGACGATCCAGAGCAAAAGGGACGCAATGACTGCGATGCTGGTGCACTGCACGAACAGGGCCTGAAAATACCGGCCAATGTTGAGTTCCACCTTGTCGAGGATGGCGAGCGTCACCTCGAAGTAGCGATTGGGCACCAGGTGCAGGAGGCTCCGCCGGATCTGCATCCCATCTTTGAGCAGAAAGAACGTGACGAAGGGAATAATGACGACCGCATACACGATGTTGGTAAAGACAGCAACCACCGAGCTGACCGTCTGGGCGATGCGCTCCCCCTGGACGACATCTCCCTGCACGAGCGAGCGCGCCAATTGCCGAATGTTCTCTTCCAGAACGCCCTGCTCCAGCGGCGTGACCTGACGGAGGCGATCCTCAAGATACGAAGCGACGTCGGTGGCAGTGTCGACGCTCACGAGCTGCGAAAGCTCCTGCACCTGCTCGGCCACGAAGGGCACAATCGAAGTGACAATCACGGCCACCGCAGCGAGCACGAGCACGAACCCGAGGAGGATGGCCGGCACTCGACCGAGGCCCAGCCCCTGCAGACGATCCACGATGGGGCGGAGCAGGTAGGCCAGAATTCCCCCGATGGCCAGGTACAAGACGAGCCCGGCGAAGTACCACAGAATCCACCCAAGAGTGAAGACCGCCGCGGCCCCCAGCAGGAAGCGAACCACCCGATCGAGCGTGAAGGTCGAGGGCTCAGCCTCAATCCGGCGGGGCGGATGGGCCGGCGCCCGGTCGTCCAGATCAGACGGAGGGGGCGACGCGGGAGGCGGTGAGCCACCTGCCTCGTTTTTTCCTCCGTGCTGCCGCTCGGTCGCGCCCCGTGACTCACGCGACGGCGTGGATGGTATGTCAGAGTCGTCAGCCATGCGTCGAAAAAAAAACGTTAGCTGGAAGCCTCCGAAAGGCCCCGAAAAGGGAGGCGGATGCACCCTTCCTCTTTCTCCACAACCCCGTGCAATGATCCCTTCTGGTAACTTTCCCTCTCCACGACGCCCTTATGAACGCGGCTCGGGAGTAAATGCAGGAGGAACCACACTTTACTGGTTAGAAGCTTCTCGCTCCAGGTCGTCGAGAATGGAATAGATCGTGTCGGTCGTAAAGCCCCGCCGTCGAAGGTAGCGATACATCTTCTGCTTCCGGCGCCGGGGATCGTCTTCGTCGCTGAGTCGATCCCACCGCTTCTCGGCGTGCCCGCGGGCTGCTGCGCGCGCATCCTCCTCCGCAAAGAGGTCGTCCACCGCGGCTTCGGCCACGTGACGCTCGACGCCCCGTTTCACCAGCTCCCGGCGCAGGCGGATGGGCCCGTACTTTTTGCTCGCAAAGCGGTTGCGCACGTAGTCCCGCGCATATGCCTCGTCGTCGAGGTACTCCAGTTCGTAGAGCCGTGCGATGACCTCCTCTACCACATGCGATGGGGCCTCCCCCTTCTGCAGCTTTTGCCGGACCTCCTGTTCGGTGCGAGGTTTATGTGCGAGATAGTTGAACGCCGATTGCTTGGCCTGGACGTATTGCTCGTCCGCCTCGATCTCTTCCTGTTCAGCCGCCGTGAGAGACTGGCCCTCCCGCAGTTCATGTTTTACGACGAGATCCTGGTGCACGCCGAAGGCAAATTCCCCGTCGAGGAAGACAGAGATACGATCGTCATTGTGGGTCTGGGGCTCGAGTCGGGTGATCGTCCCGACCGTCGGCTCGTCCGTCATGAGGATCGGAAGGACGTGTCGGAGAAGCGATGGGGAATCGTACGTCCCAGTCAGAATCAGGGTTCTTCGAGGGCTGCTCGCTCCCTTCGGGGAGGACGATGACAGTAGGTGCCCTTCGGCCCCACAGAATCGACCCCCGCCGTATCGACCGCCACCGCTGTAGCAACGCCGAGTCCTCCGTCGACATTCGAAATGGGCTCGCGCCGTTGCGGGTCGGTTCGGCTCTGCGCAAATGAGGTGAAGCCCGTATCCCCCCGTGTGAGCGCCACCGTCATGCGGTGGGACGGAAATAGTTGCTCATTCTCGGCACTGCTGTCGACGGGCACCGCATACACCCCATTCCACTGCCGACGGTCTCCGGATTCTCCTGCAGCAAACCGATCTTCGCGGCGAATCTCCGTGGAGCGCAGGAACAGCCCGATAAACTCGGACGAAAACGCTGCCGAGGGGAGCTGTGCGCGCACCCAATATGTCGAGTCGGCGCCGGGGGCGAGCCCATCGACCGACCAGTTCACGGTGACGTCAATCGGAAAAATGTACTCCTGCTCGGCGGGGATGTCCAGCGAGTCGCGCCGAAGCGTATCAACGAGGACGGCCCGAACAGGCTCTTCCGGCACCTCCACACAGACCTCACTCACCTGAATGGGCGGCGGCGTCGTGCCCCCCGCACGAGCGGTTTCCCCTTGCCACTCGGCATTCAGCTCCCAGGACACCCCCTCCGGCACCCGCTTCCCGCGTTCCTCAGACGCATAGTGGCCGGGGGCTCCGTCGACGGCCTCATACGGAATGCGACCAAGGGTACTGTCGTCAAGATAAAGGGCAACCGTCGCCCCGCGGGCAAACTGGGAGGCGTCCTCCCCAGGCTCCCCCATCGGCTGCGTGCGTCGCAGAGTCACCGTGGGAAGCTCCTCGCCCGTCTTCAGAAAGGCCTCCACCACGAGGGATCTCTGCTCGACCGGCTCAGCCAAGTCACATCGCAGGACTCCCAGGAGAAGCCCGGCCGCAAGAAGGGCTCCCCCAAGGGTCCGAGTTACAGAAACGGTGGAGCAGAACGTCATGGGAGCGAAAGTGATACATTGAGGAGCCGCGAGAGAACAGCCCTTCCCGTCGCCTACAGGGTCATTTCCAGTTCCAGGAGCGGGAGAAGAGGAAGGCCTCGCTGTCGCTCGATGTCCACGCCACTCTCCGTGGGCCGATAGGTCTGATCGACGACGTTGCCGCGATTGGTGGCGTTGAACACATTGAGCGTCGCCGCCCAATTGGCCGAAAGAAGGCGAAACTGATAGCCCAGTGTCAGGTCAACCCGAAAATAGGGCGCGAGCCGACCATTGTTCACCTGCGGGCGGTAAAGATACGTGACCGGTTCTTCTTCCACCGGATCCCCGAGTCGGTACCGGGCGACGGGCTCCGAAATGGGATATCCGCTTCGCACCACCGTCGCCACAGACGAGCTCCAGGCCCCTCGGCTCCAGCTTACCGCCCCCCGAAACGAGTAGGGCACGTCGAGGTCGGCGGGGCGCCATCGCCCCCCGGAACGCTCGGGCACCCGAACAAAGGTACGTCCACTGCCGAGGCCCGCGCGCAGGGTCCAGTCCTTCCACTCGTAGACGGTGCTGACTTCGGCCCCAAAGGCTCGCTCCTCCCCCTCCGTATACTGCCCAAGGAGCGCCCCGACCTCAATGCCGGGCCCCTCGAGGGCGTCCTTCTGCTGAAAAGCATCGGCCGGCACCAGGAGGTCGCGTCCTCCTCGGGCATACGTGTCCAGCTCAACCGTCCATCGGGCGTGGGGCTGACTCTTCATCCCAAACCCGAGCTGGATCCCAGTGGCCGGGGCGACGCGACTGCTCGACGGAATCCAGCGGCTCGACACCAAATCATACGCCAGAGAATAGCGATCGCGCAGCCGATGCAAATATTGGACGTGCATCCCAGCACTGCCCTTCAAGACGAGCCAGCGCGGATGAACGGCATACCGAGCACTCAGGCGAGGCGCCAAATGAAAGTGCTTCCCATTGCTGAAGTAGCTGGCCCGGACGCCCGGCTGCAGAGTCCACTCGGGCATGGGCGTCCAGACGTCCTGCACGTACCCAGCGGCCTCCACCGCCCCGAGTCGGCTGCTTTGTGACTGGCGACTGTTCGTGCTCTGGGTGCGGCGCAAGTTGCTTTCTAGGTCACTTTCAAACTGCAGGGTCGACACTTCAATCCCGGCCTGAAACTCGTGACTCACGGAATGATGATAGTCGACGTCCACCTTGAGCCCCGTATCCCGCAATCGGACCCGATAGTCGGACCGGAGAGAGGCCGTGGACGTCGGCTGAACGAACGAGGCTTCCTGCGCCCGATAGCCGGACCCGTAGACCGTGGACGTGATAAACACGTCGTCAGTCGCAAGATACTGGTGCTGCGCACTGAGGACGCGATTGTCCCAGTTCTGAACGACCTCGAAGAAGAGGTCGGCCGGGCGCAGCCACGACGAAAAGTCGAGCGAGAGGTCGAACGGAAGGCGCAAGTCGAGATCGTCTTGCCCGTGGTAGTAGCTGACGGACACCCGATGATTGTCACTAAAGCGGTGCGACAGCTTTGCGCTCGTGTCGTAGAAGTAGTATCCGGTCCGGAGGGTGTCCTGCTGCCCGCTCGCGTCCGTGACGGGATGCTGCCGACCGAGCAATTTGTCGACGTAGGACCGCCGCCCCGAGAGCATGAAGGAGGTGGACGAGCTCAGGGGCGCCTCAATCCGAAACCGACCGCTCAAGACGCTCAGGGCGGCCTCGGCGCTGGGCTGCCGACGCTCCCCATCCTTCATCTGAGCATCCAGGATTGCAGAAAGTCGGCTGCCATGTTCCGGGGGAAAGCCGCCTCGGTACAAGTTGGTGGCCTGGAGGGTCCCTGTTTGGAAGGTCGAAATGAGGCTAAAGGCGTGCCATGGATGATAGACGGGCGCCCCATCGAGCAGATAGAGGTTTTGATCCGGATCGCCCCCCCGGACACTCAGCCCACCGTCGATGATCCCTGATTTGCGAATGCCGGGCGTCCACTGGAGCGCCTTAAACAGATCGGGTTCCCCAAACGAAGGAAGTCGATCCAATCGATCCAGGGCCACCGTCATCATTCCGGGAAGTCGCGTGTGTTCGTCCGCCCCGGTCGTCCCTGCCTCCACAGTCACTCCTTCTGACTTGAGCGGGGTCGGGTCCAGCGCAATCTCGGCGGAGCCCTGCCCTGCAGCAAGCGTCGTGTCGACTGCTTGATACCCGAGATATGAGACGTGGACCTGATACGACCGGGGGGGCAAAGAAGAAACCACGAAGTAGCCATCCTGATTGGTCGTGGTCCCCGCCTGCAAATTTGTGAGATAGACGTGCGCATTGGGCAACCGCTCCCCCGTTTCGGCATCCACCACGTGCCCAGTCAGAGACACACGCGCAGTCGCACTCGTGTCGGGACTCGTCGTCGGTGGAACGAGAACGAACTGTCGCCGCCGAACCCGCTCGGCTTGCACCCCGGTCCCCTGCAACACACACTCGAGGAGGGCCCTCCGACTGGGACCGCGATATAGACAGCTCGTGGTTCGGTCGTCGACGAGTCGCTCCGCATAGACGAGATCCAGATCGGCCTGCGAGCGGACGAGCTCCAGGGCCGCTTCAAGAGACACGCCCTCCACGTCAATCTCATAGGGAGGCGCCGTCTGTGCCGTCGCCCCAGTGGCAATCCCCAGGCTTACCAATCCGATAAGGAACGCAACTAGGCAACGTGGCACAACCCTCTCTCGTCGACCGAAAAGGAGAACCCTAGCTGTGTTCTACATCCGGTCTGTGGGTTGGTTCGATGCCCCGCGAGGATTCAGAAGCTACGCCCCCGGCGAAACGATGCACGGCGGCCGAGCCTCTAGACGAAAGAGAAGTGAGCCCCTTTTACGGCACCACGAACTGATACGTGTTCTCCTCCCGCTGAACCTCCGCATCGAGCGTGGTTGCAAGGGTTTCGAGCACCTGATCGACGGGTTGATCACGCTCGAAGGTTCCAGTGACCCGCTCCTCCTGAAGGTCCGAGGCCACCGTAATTGTCACGTTGTAGTGATCGCTCAGGCGACGGGCAATCTCTTCGACGGAGAGGGAGCGGAAGACGAAGAGGCCGCTCCAGTCGAGGGCCGAGGTCAAATCGACCGGGGCCGGCGGGGTGGGAGGGCGACCCTGTCGAATCAGGCTTCTCTCCCCGGGAGAGAGGGCTACTGGGCCGTCCGTTGCCCCGTCGGAGGCCCCGACCTGAATCCTCCCCGAGGCAAGTACGACCGCCGTGGTGTCCTCCCCGGTGGCCACTCCAAACTGGGTGCCGAGCACAGTGGTGGTCGCCGTGGGCGTCTCCACCACGAAGGAGGTCTCCTGTTCGAGGGGCACGACGTCGAAGAACGCCCGACCGTACTCGAGCGTGACCTGTCGGTGTTCGCCCTCGAGGGCCTCCGGCACATAGCTCAGTGCGGCGGCACCGCGGAGCCGCACCGTCGATCCGTCCGAGAGCTCTACGACCTGCTGCTCCCCGTCACTGACCTCGACCGTCGTCCGCGAGGCGTCCTGGGGCCAGAAGAAGAACGCCAAGCTCCCAATCGCCACCAGCAGAGCAGCAAGCGCCAGGCGACGTCCCCACCGCCACTCCCGTTGTTGATCCCGGGCACGAGAAGGACGAGGAGGGCGATCGGAGCGGACGTCACGAGCAGAAGAGGTGGGGACCGGGTCCTTCGTCTCCATGTGCTGACGCCACACCTCCTCGAAGTCGGCCCGTTCGTCCTGAATTCGCTCCACGACCTGTTCGAGGGCCGGAATGGCGTCCAGGGAGCGGGCAATTTCCTCTCGAGACGCGTCGAGGGCCTGCCGCTCCTCGGCCGTAAGGGCAGCCCCATACCCCTCCTGTTCCAGGGCATAAAGCACGAGCAGACGCCGATCCGTCAGGTGTGCCTGCAGGCGATCCCGAAGCCGACCACAAACCTGCTGCCACCCCGCCCAGGCGCGGGCCAACTCGGGATCCTCCTCCATCTGTCGGCGGAAGGCATCTCGCTCCTCCGGGGAGAGCTCTCTTTCGAAAAGGAGGGACTCGTACATGTCCTCCATGATCCTAGTGGATCGTGTGTGTCAATATCGTGAGCCGTCCTGGAGAACGGCCTATTTTCCACGGTCTATTCCCCTTGTGGAACCGCTTACTGTGTATTCCCTGAGGTAGCCGCCCGTGCCGGTGGGAAAGTAACAATGAGGTTTCTCGTTCAGAGCCACCAAAACCACACAAACACCAGAAGTACACTGAGGGCGTCTTTCATCGTCTCGAAGGCGCGCTTGACTTGCATCTTGACGGCCGCCTCGGTGGTGTCGAGCATCTGTGCAATTTCTCGATAGAGGTATCCGTACTCCCTGAGTTCCATGATGCGACGCGCCTTCGGAGATAGCGCCTCGAGGGCTTTCTCTACATCGACGTGGGCACTCCGGTCTTCGGGGCTGGTGGACCGGCTGGGGGGCAACTCTGGATCGTACAGGCGTTCCTTCATGTCGTACCGCCCTCGATAGTAATCTTGCAGTTCAAACAGCGCAGCCTTCATGGCAAAGGCCTTCAGGCTGCCGGGCTTCTCTAAGTCGTCCAGTCCGTTGTGCACGCGCATCAGTGTGTTTTGCACGAGGTCGTCAACCTCCGTTTCGGAGCCAATGCGCTTGATAAAGTAGCCTCGCACGACGGGCTCCAGACGCTGGAGAAGATCATTTCGGGCTTGGTCGTCACCGTCTTGGGCCTGGCGGACGTGCGCTGGATCGAAGGCAGGCTCAGCCATGACGAAGAAGAGTTGCCGGAAGCAGGAGGGAAAGGAGCGGGATCTGCCCCACCGCGCACAGACCCGATGACTAGATGTGAACCGATGGGGATTCGTTCCGTACAAGATATCGCCTAGATCGTTGTACGATGCCTGAACAGGGCAGGCATCGGGACGCGGGGACGGTGCCGACTGCTCCCATAGGTCTTTCCGTCCCCCGTCGGGTCTTCTGACCTGCCTCTGCCTCCGTACAACCTGTAGGTGGAGGTTTTAGGAATGTGGCAAGTCCTGGGGGTCCTGCATCGCAACATTGTCCCACTTAATCCTCTGCACGACTATGAGTCTGTACGATCTACACGAAGCGAAGCTGAATGAAATGGAAGGAGAAGGCTTCGCCTACTCCCAAAAAACCGTCTACGGGAAGGCCTACAAAGGCGTCTTTTTTGGGGAGAACGAAGAAGAAATCGAAAAACTGGCCAGTAGTGAGGAAGAGGAGGCCACCTTCGAAGGAATTCTTTATGATCGAAGTCGTGAGCGAGAAAAGAGCTTCTCTGTAGAGGTGACGGACGTAATCAGCACCCCGTCTGGAGAGCGAGCTGATTTCGTGGCCACGGAGAAACCGTAGCCCCCCTTCCTTCTTATGCGAGTCTCCGGAGGCTGCACCCGACCGTCGTCGGTGCAGCTTCTTTTTTTGCCCCCCCACTCGGGCCACCGCCCCTTCCGGGTTCAGGGTGAGTCCTCAACCGTCTCTTCCTCCTGTCCCCTTCCGAAGCGAAAATTGTACATGATTCCGAGCTCTGGCGTCTGCTGGATCACATCGACACCGCCATACAGAACGACGGGATTGAAATTGCCGACGAGGCCGAAGGAGACGGAGGGGCGTAGAGAGGCCGTGCGCTGAGGATCGATTTGGAGGCCAAGTCCGACAGCAGGCTGTACCCGAGCCTCAAAGACATCGTAGAAGCCGAGGGCTTTGGTCGTGAGCTTCTGCCCCGGACGTCCTTCGAGCACGGCGCGGTTGACAGCGGCGTGAAACTGGATCCCGCCGCTAGAATCCGTCCAGCCCGCCCCCATCCCAATGGGGGTGTCGCCCCGCCCGTAGAGCCCGACGCTTCCCGCCGCATAGCCAATGAGTGCCACGGCGGCCACAGCCCCGAGAGCAGGCATCCGAAGGCTCGTTTCCTCTTCCTCCTCGTCGTCCGATTCTTTCGACGTCGATCGCTCGTCCTCAGCGTCATCCGTGTCAGAATTCTCGTCTCCGTTCCGTCCTCCCCCGCGCCGCTGGGAGTCGTCCGATCCGGAGGACTGCCCGACCGTTTCCCGTCGCGGCCGCGCATCCTTGTCTGCACGTCGATTGCTTACGTAGGCCGGGCGAGGATTCAAATGCCACCCGAAGGCGAGGCGTGTCTGGGACTCGTAGACCCTCGGGAACGACGAGGACGCTGAGCGTTCCCGACGGACTTCGTCCCCTCGATCGGACGTGCGCCGGGACTCGGCCGACGTAAAGCCCATGCGTTCTACGACGATCGACTCCAGCGCGACTCCCTGCGAGAGGAGGCGACGGGCCTCCTCGGGAGACGTGTCGAGAAACACCCGATCGTGATCTACCCGCACAGTGAAGCGAAAGCGCCCGGGCAACGGCCCGAGAGACATACTGTCGACGGCGACAATCATCTCTGCGACGGACTCCCCGTCGAGCCACACGTCGGCCCGCAGTTCGACATTCGCCATCCGGATGTCGGAGGGGCCCTCCTTCCACGGGACGATGTCCCCTCGATGTAGAACGTGCCGTCCCGGCCGCCAGCTGAGGGCAAAGGTCCAGCGAGAAGTCGTATCGGTGGCTTCGTACCGATAGTCGAGGGCCAGCGAATCAATTTTCGGAAGCAGATAGGGAGCTCGTTCTCCCATGTCCTCAAGGAGGGTGGGCAGCGACCGCGGCCAATCCTCGAGGGTCGCTGTGCCCTGCCCTTCGCCGAGCGTCCCCTGCGCGGACGCCTGTCCCACGGGCCCACCCAACAGCCCCCCAATCAGCACAATGAACCCGACGAAACGGATTGAAAAAGCTGCCGTCGGCATGGTACCATCCATTTATTGTCGCAAAGAGTTGGCTCGGGAGGGAACGACCCCGTACAAAAGCAGGTCCCCACGTCCCACTGCACGCGTCCTCGTGTTTCCCCAAGAGAATAAAGATGCTCAAATGGGGAGAGATCCCCCCCACTCTTCTGCCCCTGATCTAAAACGGGGACTCTTCATCGATTCAGGTACGTCCCACGGGTTGTTCATGCCGCACGAACTCCCTCGCTCGTCACATTCCCTGAGGACATCCGAGCAGCCCACGGGAGTGCACTCATTCAGGTGTGGTTCCGGATCACCGAAAGGAAGAGGTCTCCGTACCGATCCAGCTTGACGTCGCCCACCCCGTGAATCTCGCGGAAGGCCGAGGGGGTTTGTGGGCGATGTTCGACCATGGCCCGAAGGGTCGCGTCGTTAAAGATTACGTACGGAGGCACGTCCTGCTCCCGGGCCAGTTCAGTCCGCTGTCCACGCAGAGCATCAAAGAGGTCGCGGTCCGGGCCGTTGGACGGCAGCGTGTCCGCAGCGGCTGTTTTTGTCGACGACGAGGAGGCCTGCGGAACGGCTTCCTCCCGCAGCTCGACGGTCTCGCGATCCCGAAGCACAGGACGACACGCCTCCGTGAGCTTCAGGCTTCCGTATCCTGTAACGTCGACGCGAATCAGGCCCTTGGCCACCAGCTGCCGGACGATGGAGCGCCATTCCTTCACCGATCGATTGGTACCAATGCCGTAGGTGGAGAGTTGATCGTGCCCGTGACGACGGACCTTGTCGGTCTCTTCACCGCGAAGGACGTCAATGACGTGGGCCGCACCGAAGTACTGATCGGTCCGGGCAATGCACGAGAGCACCTTTTGTGCGGCCACCGTCCCATCCCGCGTTTCCACGGGGTGCAGACACGTGTCGCAGTTGTCACAGGCTTCCGCCTCGGGCTCGTCCCCGAAGTAGGTGAGAAGTACCTTGCGTCGGCACTCTGCGGTCTCGCAATAGCCGAGCAGCGCATTGAGCTTGTGCAGCTGTGTCCATCGATGGTCTTCGTGCTCGGTGGACGTTTCAATGAGGCGACGCATCCGCGTGACGTCAGAACGGCGGTAGGCCATCCACGCCGTGGCGGGCCGCCCGTCGCGTCCTGCACGACCCGTTTCCTGATAGTAGGCCTCCAGCGACTTGGGCACGTCGAGGTGGGCCACGAACCGCACGTCGGGCTTGTCAATGCCCATCCCGAAGGCCACCGTGGCGACGACGATGAGGCCTTCTTCGCGTAGAAACCGGGTCTGGTGTTGGTCTCGCCGTTCATCGCTCAACCCTGCGTGGTACGGCACGGCGGTGTGGCCGTGGTCATTGAGCCACGAGGCCGTCGTTTCCACGTCCGCCCGGCTGAGGCAATACACGATCCCACTCTCTCCGTCGTGCTCTCGCTCAATGAACCGCCCGAGTTGGCGGCGCGGCTGGTCCTGCTTGGGCACCACGGTGTACCGGATGTTGGGCCGGTCGAAGCCCGTAACGAATCGAGCCTCGTCTGTCATCCCCAGCCGATCCTGAATGGCCTGCTGCGTCGGTGGATCGGCCGTCGCCGTGACGGCGATACACGGCACCTCCGGAAAGGTCCGGCGCACACCTGCCAGCTCCATGTACTCGGGGCGAAAGTCGTGTCCCCACTGCGAGATGCAGTGGGCCTCATCAATGGCAATGAGGGCCGGATCGGCCTGCTCGATCAGACGCATGAAGGACGACCGGGTGGCCCGCTCCGGAGCCACGTAGCAGAGATCGAGATCTCCACGGGTGAGCTGCTCCTGGACCGCCTGTCGTTCCGCCGGACTGAGGCTGGAGTTGAGGACGGCAGCCTGCACGCCGAGCTGGCGCAATGCATCGACCTGGTCCTGCATCAGCGAGATGAGGGGGGAGACGACGAGTCCACACCCGGGACGGACGAGCGCCGGGATCTGATAGCAGAGCGACTTGCCGCCCCCCGTGGGCATGACGAGCAGGGCGTCGTGCCCTTCGATTACCCGCCGAATCACAGGCTCCTGATCGGGCCGAAACGAGTCGTATCCAAAGACAGATTGCAGTACGTATTCCGGATCGGCACCGGTGAGCTCCATGAAGGGAGAGTCGCAACGCGTGAAAAAAGCAGACGAGAGGAGGTTCTACGGAGGAGTCGACGCAAGGATCACAGCACCCGGGCGGCAGAAGGCCCGCGATCTGTGCCTATGGTGTGAAAACGTGAGCAGGAAGGACGCCTCCCACAGAGGAGCACGAGGGAGACGGGGGCGGAGACACGGGGTGCTCACTCCCGCCCGGAGGACGGAAAACCGTCCGCATTGAGGCAGACAAGCCGCCACCCCATCTGCCCCCTCGTAATCGTCGACACCTTGGCACAGTCCACCTGAAGACGAAACGCCCGATCGAAGGGCAGACCAATTGCATGACAGAGGACCGCCCGAATGGGGCCTCCGTGGGCCACGACGACCATCGAAGCGTCCTCGGAGAGGGTCGCCTGCCCCTCTTCGAGCCACTGAACGACCCGATCCGTCAGATCGACAAACGCCTCCCCGTTGGGGGGAGCCGTCTCCACCCAATCGGTCATCCAGGCCTGTAGGCGTTCTGGATCTTCGTCCTCGATTGCATCCCAGGACTGCCCCGTCCAGGTCCCAAAGTCTAATTCGCGGAGCCGAGCGGTCTGGGTGTGTTCAACCTCCCACCGTTCAGCCAACACCTCGGCCGACGAGACGGCCCGCGAAAGATCGCTGCTCACCACCTGCTCCGGAAGGGCACCGGTCCAGGAGTCCGCCAGACGTTCCATGGACTGACGCCCCTCCGCACTCAGCGACACATCGAGATGGCCGATGCAGCGATTGACTGACGCCGTTGTGGTCCCATGTCGAATCCAGTACAGGGTCATGTGTCTGTCTCTGCGAGGAAAAGGAGTCGATGCAGGGAGTGTCGGAACTCAGTGACTCATTTTCAACGTCTCGCAGAATGACTTGAAGATGAGAGAGGGAGCCCTCATCACTCGTCAACTCATAACTCGTTACTCGTTAACTCGTGACCC
>CAYXAD010000024.1:0-7829 GCA_964462965.1 uncultured Salinivenus sp. | reverse complement strand
CGTTAACTCGTGACCCCAGTTGCGCATCGCCCCCTCTGTTTTCACCTCCCAGGGTGACCTTCAGGAAATGTGCTCCTAAACAAGACCTGCCAACACAAGGTAAACGCTGAGTTCCACGACCTGATTGGCTGCTCCGAGCGTGTCGCCTGTGATGCCCCCGATGCGCCGCCGGAAGATCCATCCGGCGAGGCCGGTCACGAAGAGCGCTGCTCCGACCACCGGAAGTGCTTGCGCCTGAAGGACGAGGGCAACGATTGCGGCGGCGCCCACCGTCCCCAGAACCAGTCGAGGAGACGTGACCCCCCAGGAGAGCGGGGTGCTCGTGGCCGACGCCTCCCGCACGTAGTCGTATCGCCAGATGAGGGGCAGGCTCGACCATCGTCCCAACACGTGTCCAGCCACCAGGGCCTTGGCGACCCCGACCGGGGCCATCGTTGCGAGAGCTGCTAGCTTTGCCGCGATGACGAAAACGAGCCCGAGCACCCCGAAGGTGCCGATGCGGCTGTCCTGCATGATCGACAACACGTCGTCCGCCGTCCACCCGCCGCCGAAGCCGTCGACCGTATCCGCCAGTCCGTCTTCATGCAATGCGCCCGTACTCCACGTCACAACTGCCAGCGACACAATCAACGCCACGATGGGCGGCCACAACAGGTGAGCCCCGAAAAACGCCCCGGCCCCAATCCCTCCCACGAGAGCCCCCACGACGGGAAAGTACACCGTCGAGCGGGCAAGGTCGGCCGGATCGTGCGTGACCCACGCAGGACACGGAAGGCGGGTCAAAAACATGACGGCCGTGAGAAAGGGGCGCACCGCCTTCCGAAACCGGGCTTGAACGTCGAACATGGCAATCAGCCTACGTGCAGTAAAACAGCGGACAACTACTCCTCCTCCGAACCCGCCACGCCGCTCTCCTCGAACGTGGCCATGTCTCGAAGCACGTCGGCAGCAGCGCGCAACAACGGAAGGGCCAGGGCCGCCCCCGTGCCTTCACCGAGGCGCAGCTCGAGATCGAGCAGTGGATCCGCATCGAGGGCCGCAAGGGCCGCGGCGTGTCCCGGCTCGGGCGACTGATGGGCAAAGAAGCAATGGGGCCGCACCGAGGCGTCCATCCGCACTGCGACCAGCACACCCACCGTCGAAATGTACCCATCGGCCACAACCGCCATCTGATGCTTCGGGGCCTCGAGGGCAGCCCCCGCAATGGCGGCAATCTCGAGCCCGCCGAGACGGGCAAGCAGTGCCTGCGGCGTCTTCGTTCCCTCTTCGTAGGCCGCGCTGACAGCTGTCCGTACGATTTCTCGTTTGCGAGTGAGCCGCGCTCCCTCGACCCCAGTGCCCGGACCGACGGTGGAAGAGGGAGGACATTCCGTCAGGGCTGCACACAGAGCCGCAGCCGCCGTGGTGTTGCCAATTCCCAAGTCGCCCAGCCCCATCGCCTGAATGTTCTCCTCGGCGGCCCGACGGACGGCCTCGCGTCCCACGTTCATGGCCGCCTCACATTCCTCGGTCGTCATCGCAGGCTCGAGCCGGAAATTTCGCGTCCCGCGCCTCACTTTCGCGTGGACCAGCCCGTCAAGCCTGCGTAGATCGGCATCCACCCCGACGTCCACCGCCTCGACCTCCACGCCCATCGAGCGACCCAGCACACAGATGGCAGCCCCGCCGTCCACAAGCACCTCCATCATCTGGCGAGTGACGGTGGGCGGGTACGCACTCACGTCTTCGGCCGCCACTCCATGATCGGCGGCAAAAACCGTCACCCGACTCCCGTTCATCCGCGGGGGGACCGCCTCCTGGATCTCTGCAAGCTGACGGGCGAGAGCTTCGATCCGACCGAGGGATTCCTCAGGCTTGACTTTTGCAGCGAGAGCCGCCCGGGCTGCTTGCCTCCAGTTTCGCGAGGACGAAAACTCAGAACGTGTCATTTCAGAACGGCCGATGGTGCAAACAACGAGACGAAGAGCCCCCGCGATGAGGACAGGATGTCATTCCGCGAGCACGGTGCTTAGGGGGGAATCGGCGTTTCAAGCACTCCGCCATCGGATTGAAGAAGTGTCAGAAATTAGATATCCATACGGAGGCGGTTGAGTTCATTTTGGGGTCGAGCGACCGCACCGCATTTGCGCCCCACCCCGCTCGCAGTATTCGTCGTGCAGTTTTTCCCGGCTTCCATTTCTCTTTGTAGGTGTACCATGAAGAATTTCTCCATTCAGGTTGTTGTTGCCAGTCTCTGCATAGGCCTTGCCCTGACGTTTCTCCCAGGCTGTGGCTCCCTTCTCCCCACTCAGAAACCCGAGCCGGAGCCGGTTCCGAAAGACACGGTTCTCGTAACCACCGAGGACAGTACCGAGCTGAGGCCCGAGATTGCTCGCCTCTACGCGTTGGAAGCTGAAATTCTCTCCGTGCAGGACACCAGCCGGATGGCGCACCTTCTCAATCAGGCCATGTCCGAGCTCGCGCAGTTCTTGCGCAGTCATCCGCAGGCCCTCGAGCGCAATGTCGTCCGGGACCTCTACAGCGGCCTCAAGGCGGAGTACCGGCGGTTCCACGGATACGCCAGCGATCCCGACTCCATCCAGATGGCCCGAGGCAGCATCTTTGCCGTCCGTGCCCGCCTGTTTGCCTCCCTCGACGAGGTCAGTGATCCCCTCCTCGAAGAACAACCGCCCCAGCCTGAAGCAGAGGTCGAGGGAACCGAAATTCCCATGACCTCGAATCGTCTCGTCAACAGCAGCATCAGCTACCTGAAGGACGAGCCCGACGAGCACGTCAACCGCTGGCTCAAACGGGTGCAACTGTACGGGCCCATGATCGACCACATCCTGGCGGAAGAAGGCGTCCCCCAGGAGCTCAAATACCTCGCGATGGTCGAAAGCGGGCTGAACCCCCGTGCTCGCAGCTGGGCCGGGGCGGTGGGCATGTGGCAGTTCATGGCGCCGACGGGCCGACAGTACGACCTTTCCATCAACACCTGGGTCGACGAGCGACAGGACCCTGAAAAAGCCACCCGGGCCGCCGCGCGCCACCTCCGCGATCTGCACGAGCGGTTCGAGGACTGGCATCTGGCTCTTGCCGCCTACAACTGCGGCGCAACCTGTGTGCGGCGCGCCCTGCGCCGGGCCGACGAAGAGGATCCCTCGTACTGGGACGCCTACGATTACCTGCCGCGCGAGACCCGGGGCTACGTCCCCATGTTTATTGCCACGGCCCACATCTTGGAGAACCCGGACGCCTATGGGTTCGATGCACCGGCCCCGACTTCGGCCTTTTCGTACGACTACGTGCCCGTCCACGGGAGCATGCTGTCGTTCGAGGAGATTGCCTCCCTGACCGGGACGGAATCGAGTGTGATTCGGTCCCTCAATCCGGAGCTTCGTCGCTCCCGCGTCCCGCCTTCCAAGGAACGGTATCACCTTCGGATCCCGCTCGGCAGCTATCCGCGCTTCATTTGGAATTACGACTCTCTGCCCGACGAGAAGAAGCAGCCCGCCACGACGTACACCGTGCGCCGGGGCGACACGCTCTCTGAGATCGCTCAACAATTCGGCACGTCGACCGGCGTCCTCCGCCGCCTGAACGGCCTCAGCGGATCGCTCATCCGTCAGGGACAACAGCTGGCGGTGCCCGTCCAGGAATACAGCAGCGCTCTGGCCTCGAAGGCCGAGGGGAAACAACCGATGCGGGTCCAATACGGGACGTCTCCCCCCGTTCGCCCCCTCGATCCGATCAATACCGCACAGCGCCCTCAAGACTCCACGGAGCAAGAGCAGTCCACGTCCTCGTCTCCGACCTCTTCCAGTGCAACCGGTGGTTCCTCAGAGCACACGTACCGGGTGACGCGAGGAGACACCCTCGAGGCCATTGCTCAGCGGTTTGGGGTCACGGTCCGCCAGCTCCGGGCGTGGAACGACCTGAGCGGCAGTCGCATCCACCCGAATCAGCGCCTTCGCATCCTGGAATAGGTGTGTGGGTGTGGGAGTGCGGGGGTCTGGGAGTGGAAAACTCCGTTACACCCAAACCCCCAGACACCCATACTCCCGCACCCCCATACTCAATCAGCATACGTAATGCGGTAGAGGGTGCCGGTCTGATCGTCGGACACCAGCAAGGCCCCCTCGGGCGTCTGAAGCACGTCGACGGGCCGCCCCCAGTTGTCGCCGTCCTGCAACCACCCCGTGGCGAAGGGTTCGTACGCGACTGCCTCCCCCTCCTCATCGAGGCGAACGAGCGTCACGCGGTAGCCAATCTTGGTGCTCCGGTTCCAAGAGCCGTGCTCGGCGATGAAGACCTGTCCCCGGTACTCCGCGGGAAACTGGGATCCGGTGTAAAAGGTCATGCCGAGCGCCGCGACGTGCGGACCGAGCTCCTGCACCGGAGGGATGTAGTCGGAGGGGTCGTGCCCCGACCCAAACTCGGGATCGAGGAGGTCGGCGCCGTGCACGTAGGGATACCCGAAGTGCTGCCCGGGCTCGTCCAGTCGATTCAACTCGTCGGGCGGCTGATCGTCGCCCATCCAGTCGCGCCCGTTGTCGGTAAACCAGAGCGTTCCCGTCTCCGGGTGCCAGTCGAACCCGACCGTGTTGCGAACGCCCCGGGCCACAATCTCTTGCCCCGACCCCTCCGGCGCCAGACGATGAATGGCGGCATATGGATCGCCCGGATTACAGACGTTACAGGGCGCCCCGACCGGCACATACAACCGATCGTCGGGCCCAAAGGCAATGTACTTCCACCCGTGATGCTCGTCGTCCGGGAAGGCATCGGTCACAACCACCGGCTCGGGCGGGTCATCGAGGCGAGACTCGATGTCGTCGTAGCGCAGGATGCGGGCGATTTCGGCCACGTAGAGATCTCCCTCACGGACGGCGACGCCGTTGGGCGTATTCAAGCCCGAGTCGACGGTGTACATCGTATCGGCCTGCCCATCCTCGTCCGCATCGGGCAGGGCATAGACGGCATTCTCCTCGCGCGTACCGACAAAGATCGTCCCGTTTGGTGATCGAGCCAGCGACCGTGCCTCCGGGAGCTGATCGGCAAACACGTCGATCTGAAATCCGTCGGGCAGCTCGATCTGATCCAGGTACAGCGCGTCTCCGCCGGAATCGGGGAGTGAGACGTTGCAAGCGAGTAAAACGAAGAAGAGCAACAGAAGAGCCCCTCGCAGGCAGACGTTCATCGCGGTCCAAAACCGTTACTGCAGGAAAGTCAGCCGACCAACATGTGGACCTCGTCGGCTTTCTGGCGATTGTACCGGAACGCAATGGATTTATAGTTCACCACATCCACGAGGGTCCCAATAAAACAAAGTCCCGCGGTGAACAAGTACAGGAGGCCCATGCCAATCTCGTCAACAATAAAACGCTGCACCCCCGCGACGAAAATGAAACCTGCCAGCGCCGCAAGCAAAATCACTTGTGGATCCTGACGTCGCTCGCGGTAGATTCTCGCAAACTGACGGGCCTCCTCGTCCGACATGTCATTGACGATTCCGGCCACGTACACCTGCTCCTCGCCTTCGAGTTCGGGTAGATATTCGAGAATGTTCGACATGACTAGAAGGTAGATCAGGAGCAAATGA
Source organism: uncultured Salinivenus sp. (assembly GCA_964462965.1). Lineage (GTDB taxonomy): Bacteria > Bacteroidota > Rhodothermia > Rhodothermales > Salinibacteraceae > Salinibacter. The sequence continues at coordinate 2,248 of CAYXAD010000024.1, read as the reverse complement.
TGGTACAATGGAAACTGGAAGTCCGGCGCCCCCACAGTCTTTCGACCACCGGCCCCACACAAGCCCTTCCCGAACGAAGGGACGGCCCCGCCGGAGCCCGTACAGCAAACAACGAACCGAGGGTTCCCAAAAGGGACGCTCGACAGGATTGAGCGAGAGCCTCAAAATACACGGAAGGTGTTAGGTCGTCGCAGGAGCCGTACCTTCTGCGGCTGAAGGCCCTTGGTACGTCGCCCCTCCGAGGGCCAGAACAGGTCCAAAAATGGGACCCAACAGCAAAAGCCCAATCCCAAATCCCGTCCCCTTTCCAAAGCTCTTTGCCAAGTCGATCGGGACGATGATCAGAGGAATGAGGTTAATGACAGGGATCAGGAAAAGAATAACCCACCACATCGGCCGCCCGACAATTCGGAGTGTTACAACCAAATTGTAGATGGGGATAATCGACGCCCACCCAGGTTGATCGGCTTTCTCGAAGATCCTCCAACCGACATAAACGTAAAATATGAAGACCGCGAGCATGAAAAGAAGGGATAGGATGCCTCCAAGATTTTCCATGGCAAAAGAGAAATGGCTATAAGCAGGACAAGAAAGGGATCACCGATTCAGCCACGCTCGAAGCACCAAATGAGGCGCAAAATAGAGGGCTTAGCATGGAGAATATATGGTAATCTCACATTTAGATTACATATTCATCACTGAAGAATCAAGCCAACTATATTTAACAAGTGTTCGCGGCGGTATCATATGTTGCATGCACCCTTGTTTTAATTCTGCGAGATCATATAGAGGGAGGGAAGACGCCATTCCTATTTGCAGATGGTATTTCCCCTTCACACCCATCCCTCGAGGCTGCGGCGGGCGACATTCACTTCTCCGCGCAAGAACGTCGAGCATTCCGCTTCGTCGGAGTCGAGAGACAAAACGATTCGAATTTGTTTTGGTAGAGACGAAATGAGGTGAACGAAAAGCACTGGTTCTCCTGTTCTATAGATTCATTCTCCTCCCCCGGCCAACTCTTCCCAACACGTGCCGAAGGAGATGTCCTATGTGCAGGACGAGAATGATTACTGCCGGGATACCGAGTGGGTGAGCCCCCAGAGAGGCGACGAACTCTCCCCGGACAAGGTACGCGACGGCGTGACCGAGCCCACACCCGGGACAGAAAGACAACCCGAGAAGATCTAGGGGGCAAAGTGTGATGAGGTGCGTTCCCTGGGGGGCCATCCTTCCGACTGCGATGAGCCCTCCTCCCAAGATGAGAAGTTCAAGGAGACTGCCTCCGGTCTCACGTCCAAGCCCTCTCCAGAGAAGAACTTTTGGGCCTGAATCTCCAGGATCTATCTCGTACATTTAGAATGGCTGTTGAGAAATGCAGACCTCGAACGACACGCTGACCTTTCCTCGCTTTCATGATACGTATTCTTCGCTTCGGATTCATTGGTTTATGCATTGTGCTTGCGGTCCCACGTGTCGCAGCCCAGTCCGCAGAGTCTAGCTCCCCGCTCTCCGTCGAGCAAATTATGCAGGAGCCGGAGAGTTGGGTCGGCGACTGGCCCGAAGACCTCCGCTGGCACGAAAACGGCCAGGCCCTCTACTTCGAGTGGAACCCGGACGGCAAATTTCCGAGTGACTCGCTGTACAAGGTGCCCCGAGACGGCGGCGAGCCCACCAAGGTCCCGCCCGCCGAACGGCGCTCCAACCCGCCCACCTTCGACGGATGGCACCACGGCGAACACGTCTACACCGACGACTTCGAGCAGAAAGTGTATGAAGAAGACGGCGACCTCTACCTCTACGACCGGGCGCAGGACGAACAGACGCGCCTGACCGACACCCGATCGGACGCCTCCTCGCCCCGCTTTTCTCCGAGTGGCAACCGCGTGATCTTTGAGCGGGACGACAATCTGTTCTCGCTCGATCTCTCGACAGGTACGATACGCCAGCGGACCGACCTGCGCTCCGGCTCCAAACCCAGAGATCCGGAACCATCAGACCGCGAGCAGTTCCTGGAGGAGCAACAGACCGAACTGTTCGAGACGTTGCGTGAACGCAAGGAGGAGCAAGAAAAAGAGGAGGAAGCTGAAGAACGAGACCGAGAGGCCGACAACCCCCCGCCCACGTTCTACACCGAAGACAAACAGGTCACACAGCTTCGCCTCGATCCAGCGGAGCGGTACGTGACTTTTGGAGTGCAAAAGCAGCCGGAGAACGTCGATCCGACGCTCGTCGCCGACTACGTCACCCT
>CAYXAD010000023.1:0-22313 GCA_964462965.1 uncultured Salinivenus sp. | reverse complement strand
ACCTCAACGAGAAGTGGTCCGCCGCCAGCCAGGAGATCTACGCTGCGCAGCAGGAACAGGCGCAGCAAGGTCAGCCTGGTGCTCAGCCTGGAGGCGCAGCAGGCGCCGGCGCCGCCGCAGGCGGAGCCGGTGACGGCGCAACGCAGTCCGAAGACGAGGACGTGCGCGATGCAGACTACGAGGTCGTCGACGAAGGCGATGAAGAGTAGCGCTGTGGTATGAAAAGACGGCCGGGTAGAGAGTTGGAAGTGATTTGCTTCCCGAGTTTCATCCGTCCATACCTTCAGCCGTAAACATTCCTGCGTCGCCCTATCGCCCCGACCGGGATCCCCGGTCGGGGTTTTTTTATTTGATCTCTTTCCGCAAGGAGTCTTCTATAGAGGTTTTTTATTGCAATAACGGCAATAAGATTTTCTCTTTTGGTGTCTCTGACAGCAGACCGACTGTCGAGTCTTCGACAAATCTCCGTTAGGTTGAATGATTGGAACTTCCTCCTGTCAGTGGCCCCTATTCCTCCACTCTCCCTCTCCTTATTCGTCGAGCCCGTAAATCGCCCGCGCGTTCTGAGTCGTGACGCGATCGACCTCCTCGATGGGTAGATCCTTGATTCGTGCGAGGCGGTCGGCGACGTGGCGCACGTAGGCCGGCTCATTGCGATCCCCACGATTGGGTTCGGGAGCGAGGTATGGACTGTCGGTCTCGACGACGATGTGCTCCAGGGGCACCTCTTTCACGTGTTGATCGACGTCGCTGTTGGAGAAGGTCATGATGCCACCCACGCCAACGTAAAAGCCGAGTTCCCAGGCGCGCTCGGCCACCTCGGGAGGATCGACGTAGCAGTGGAGGATGCCCCGCAAACGGTCCGGATGATCCGCCGCCGCACGCTCCTCTGCCAGAATCTCCAGGATGTCGTCGGTGGCCTCGCGGTTGTGAATAACGAGCGGGAGATCCACCTCCATGGCCAGCCGGATGTGCCGGCGGAAGAACGACTGCTGCCGATCGTCGAACGAACGATCCCAGTAGTAATCGAGCCCACTCTCCCCCACCGCCACGACCCTCGGATGGGAACACCATTCCCGAACGGCCTGAAAGTCCTCCTCGGTCGCTTCTTTGGTTTCAGAGGGGTGAAGGGCCGTCATGGCGTAGAGGCCATCGACTTCCTCACTTAGATCGACGGCCGCCTGGATGGACGGAACGTCGATGGCGGGCATGACAATCGACTCGACGCCCACTTCTCGGGCCCGGCGCAAAACGGCGTCGCGATCCTCGTCAAACGCGTCGAGGTACAGATGGGCGTGTGTATCTACGAGCATACGAAGTGGTGGAGCAAGAGAAGAAACAAAGCACGGATTTTCGGGAACGAGGTCCCCAGCAAACTTCGTAGGAGCAGCCGGCACACTCGTGAAGAACCCTCTACGGCAGACTCAATCCCCTTTGGGAAAGGAAGCTCGCTATCGAACGAGGCGAGGCGTGACGGCGCCTACTGCCCTCGGCCCCCACAAGAAAAGATCAACTGGAAGGGACACACTGTAAATGCATTGGACTGATTTTCACCGGCCCCGATCAGTAGGAAGCCCCCTCTTCCGAGGAATGAGCCTCCTCTGTCTCTTTCTTCTCCTTTGTCCTCAACCGGCAGAGGCACAATCTCCGAGTGACACCTCCCTTATACACGTTCGCCTTCACCATCAGTCTACCATTCATTCAGTCGATCTGACCGTTGAGGAAGGAAATCTCGAGGTTCATTTGCCCAGCGGAGGACCTCCGGTCGAGCAATTACAAGCCGGCGACACGGCAACCTTCGAGCTTCGGCAGAGTGACGTCTCCTTCCAAACAAACGAAACGGGTTTGTATGCCCAGTCTCTGACGGTGGAGCCGATTCAAGAAGCGTCTTGGTCTTTGTCCCCTAACACCCAGCAAAGCGCTGATACGTACACGGGTGGCCTCCGGCTTACAACAGATGAAGGCAACCGAAGCCTCATGCTGGTCAACAAGGTCCCCCTCACCGACTACGTGGCCAGCGTCGTAGCGAGCGAATACGGCCTGGATGACCGGGAAGGGACCAAAGCAATGGCCATCGTCGCTCGCACCTATGCCCTCTTTTCGAGCAAAGCCTTCGACGGCGAATACGATCACGTCGATGGCACCGCCTCCCAAGTCTATGCCGGGGCCGATGCCGTCACGAATTCGGCTCTGCGTGCGGCCCGTGAAACCCGAGGCCAAATCCTAACCTATGACGGCGAGCCGATTCAGGCCGTATATTTCTCTTCGAGCGGAGGACACACCGCCAACAACGAGGACGTCTGGGAGGCGGAAGAAGCCCTGCCGTATCTCCGCGGGAAAGAAGATCCCTACGACGAGGTCTCTCCCCATCATCGCTGGACGGCATCGGTAGACCGGACGGACCTTCTCCGAACGCTTACCCGTGACCAAGGTGCCTCTGTTGAAGGCTTTCTGGTCGGGGATCGAAGTCAAGAAGGGCGAGTGACCACCATCGAGTTGCTCATGTCAAATGGTCCCCGGACTCAAATGCAGGCGAATGACTTTCGTCTGACCGTCAACAACGGATTGAGCGAAAGCCCCCTCAAAAGCACCTGGTTCCAAGCAGAACGAAGAGGACAGGAATATGTGTTTGAAGGCCGAGGATTCGGTCACGGGGTCGGCTTTAACCAATGGGGGGCCCATGCCATGGCACAACGCGGAAAGAACTACCGAGACATCTTGACCTTTTATTACACAGGTGTTGACATCGAACGGCTCGAAGGGGTACAGATGGCTCCCTCCGCCCCCCCTGTCGCCGAGGAATCTTCGGAAGAGGCAGATACGACCGCCCGCCGCATCGGGTGGTAACAGCGCTTGTGTCTTCGCACCCTCAGCTGACGTCGTGAGAAGGGGCTCCCTTCCTTCAAATAGGGACCGGAGGCTCAGCGGAGTCCTCCTCAACGCTGGAGGCCTCAATGAATCATTCGCTCATCCTCCGTCCCGGGAATGATTTTCTAATCACTGTCCTCTTGTTTGGCATCGTCCTCCCGCTTCAAACAACGAGATCAACGTGGATTACGACCGTTACTATATGTTCCTTCGCCTTCTTTCCTTCTCCTTCCTCCTTGCGCTGTTTGCCCCACTTGCCCAGGCTCAGTCGCAGGACTCTTCCCCGTCGGATACGATGAGGGTTGAGCTTCCCGAAGTGACGGTGGAAGCGTTGCGGGACGCCGAAACAGAAGCCAGCGCTCCCTTCACCGTCTCGGTCCACGAACGATCGACAGAGGAAATCACCGTAGAAGCTCCCGTCTTCCTCCGAGAGGTACTGAGTGACGTCCCGGGGGTCTGGCTCAACGACCGCGGCCACTTCGCACTCGGGGAGCGTCTCGTAATCCGGGGCATGGGCTGGCGCTCTCCCTTCGGGGTCCGAGGCGTGCAGGTCCTTCTCGACGGCGTCCCCCTGACCCTGCCGGACGGTCAGGCCTTTCTCGACATTGCCGACCCCCTTTTCATTCGTCGGGCTGAAGCCATCCGCGGCCCGTCGTCCCTCTTCTGGGGAAACGCCAGCGGCGGGGTCCTCTTTCTGGACTCGACGCCCAACCGTGATGCTCCAACAGTGCAAGCCCGCCTCGGCGGAGGAAGTTTTGGGCTCCAGCAGATGGCGGCCGAAGCCGTCCTTCAGACCGGTGAGGACAACCAAAACACCTGGCGGGTGGCCGCTTCAGACATCCGACGGGACGGCTTTCGGGACAACAGTGACGGCCGATTTACACGCGCCCTGGCCACCGGTTCACTTTCCCTCACCCCTCGCACTCAAGTCCGACTCGTCGGAGCCTTCGTCGACCAGGACGCCCGGAATCCCGGCTCGTTGACGCGCGACGAAATTGAAGACGATCCCACCCAGGCCAACAGCCTCTTTGACGGCTTCAACGCGGGCAAACAAAGCACACAAGGGCAGCTCGGGGTGAACGTGCTCCACGAATTTGACTCCTTCTCACTGGATGCGACGGCGTATGGAGGTTATCGCGATCTAAAAAATCCACTGCCCTTTGCGGTCATTGCCTTCGATCGAATGTACGGCGGGGGCCGGACGACCCTGAGTGGTTCCGTAGGCTCGGTTGAATGGAACGTCGGTCTAGATGCAGGCTTTCAGCGCGACGACCGCGTCAACTTCGCCACCGATTTTGCCAACCAGGAGTACACCGACGAGGTAGTGCTCGACCAGCTCGAAACCGTTCACAACGGGTCGATCTACGGCTACACCCGAATCCCCCTTACCGACGAGCTTCGGCTTACGCTCGGTGGCCGCGGCGACCTCATCGACTTTACACTGGACGACTCTTATCTGGACGACGGGGTCGACGATTCCGGAAGCCGTACATTCTCGGCGTTCAGTCCGGGTGTTGGACTGGCCTACGACCTCGGTCCCGCTCTCGTCTTCGCCAACTACAACACGGCCTTTGAGACGCCCACCACCACCGAACTCGTCAACCGTCCCGGTCAGGTGGGCGGATTCAACTCTCAGCTCCAGCCGCAGCGCACAGGAGGAGTAGAAGTAGGCACGCGAGGAGCAATCTCCTCCCTTCGACTCGAATACGACGTGGCGCTATATCATCTCTCTGTGGAGGATCGATTGGTGGCCTTCGATTTTCCGAACAGTGACCGCACCTACTTCGAAAACGTCGGAGAAAACACCCACCAAGGCATCGAAACGTCGCTCAAATGGCACGCTTCACCCGGGCTCGACGTGCAGGCCACCTATACGGGCAACCGCAGCATCTTTCAAGACGGGAATCTTGAAAACAACAGAGTCCCCGGTGTCCCTGATCATCGCCTCTTCACGAGCGTCACCGGCGAAACTCACGACCTGTGGGTCCGCCTGTCTTTCGATGCCGTCAGCGACTACTACGCGGACAATGAAAATACCGCCGTCTCAGAGGGATATACCCTCTTTGACGTTCGCGCGGGGTACCACGGGCTCTCCCTTGGGTCTGCCCAGCTTCGCCCCTACGCAGAGGTCAGCAACCTCTTCGACACCCAGTACAACGGATCCGTCTCCATCAACGCGAATGGCAACTACTTCGAACCCGGACCCGGACGGGCCTACAAGGTGGGCGTAACTCTGACCTTGTAGAAGACGGGGAGCGTCGAGGGGCCGGGCCTCTCCACTCTCCGGGGCCTTTCCATTCCCGGTGGGGGACCTTCCGCTGATCCATCTGACATCGTAGCTCCTAGCGAATCCCGTAGTTCTCACAGGAGGCTGGACGGGACGACGGACCCAAGCATTCCTCAGTGGTACATTTCCTAAATGTCACCGCCGGAAGCTGGCGTAAACGGAGGGGCCAAAGGTGTACCTGAAGGCACGAGTTGACGAGGAAGGAGTGATGAGGGCTCCCCACCGAGCCTTGAAGCATCCTGCGTCACTTTGGAAATGGACCGTTAGAGCTTCCCCCTGCGATTCTCTCTCCGGGCGAGGGGAACGAACTACCGGACGTCAGACGACGCAACGACAGAGGGGACGTCGTCAAACGCCGTCGGATGGTGCAGGCGCGGCAGGAGTTCATTGACCAGCTTCTGAAAGGCCTGCTGACGCTGAGGGCTTACGGGTCGGGACGGCGGCAGATCGATCGAATAGGGATCGATGGGAGAGCCGTGCTGCCAGAGTTGGTAGTGCAGATGCGGCCCCGTAGACAGCCCCGTACTTCCCACGTAGCCGATGGTCTCCCCTTGCTCCACGCGAGTCCCCGGTCGAACGCCGTCCTCTATCTGGGAGAGGTGCAGGTATCCGCTCGTGTAGACTCCATTGTGGCGAATTTTTACCCAGTTCCCATTGTACTTGTGGTACTCCGCTTCTTGGACGACGCCACTGCCGACGGACCGAACGGGAGTCCCACGGGGCGCTGCATAATCGACCCCGCGATGCGCCTTGTTTCTCCCGTGTACGGGGTGATAGCGGCTCTCCGTGTACTGTGAGCTAATCCGGTTAAATCGGACGGGGGCTTTCAAGAGCTTACGACGGAGACTTTGCCCGTGACGGTCGAAATACTCAACCCCGGTGCCGTCATCGAAGCGAAAGCCATAGTACCCCTCTCCTCGGTGCTCGAAGTAAGCAGCGACGACGTCTCCGGGAGCCACCTCTTCCCCATCGATCGTGCGTCGTTCGTAGATGAGACGAAAGGAATCCCCTCGACGGATGCGGAAAAAGTCAATTTGCCAGGCAAAGATCTCGGAGAGCCGAAGCGCGAGCTGTGGATGTCCGTCATTCCCCACAACGGCCTCGTAGAACGATCCGTCGATGGTCCCTCCCATGGTTTCCCATTCACGCTGAACCGGACGCTGTCCGACGTGGGTTTGCGCTGGCTGTTGGAGATCAAAGACGATATACTCCACTTCGTCTATCTGATAAACCAGGTACTGCGCCTCCTGCAGCCACGGGTTGATGTACACCCGATATGGCTGTCCCGACTGAATCTGACGCACGTTAAACGCAGGGCGTGCTTCTTCGGCCAGGGACACGACGGTCTGATAATCGACGTCGTAGGTGTCAAGGAGGTCCGCAAAGGTCTCAGCCCAGCTAATTTGCCCCTCTTCCACCAAAAACTGGCCCTAAGCAATGCAAAAGTTGTCGACCAGAGTAGACGTTGTTTTTGCGGTAGGCTCCTCAGAGGTCTTCTCGGGAGGAGGAGAGGCATCCGAGAGAGACGTGAGGTCGATGGGAAGCCCCATCACTCCCGCAAAAAGAACGGCAATAAGTAAAACGATGAAAAGACGAACGCTCGACATTCCCCAGTCCGGCATACGTAGAGATGATTTCCTTCAGTTAAGCTTAAGAATCGCACAATTCCTTCTTCGAAGAACCAAGCCGACCTCTCATCCTCAATCGGTTTCTCCCTCCGAGCGACGTCTCATGCTTCACCGAGAGGATGAATACAACGTCTGGGGGAAAGCTCCCCGTCAACGCATAGGAACGGATAAGCCTTCGGTAGACGAGAAGGCAGGAGGTATGGAGGAAGAAGAACGCTCCTTCTCTCCTCGGGTACAGTATAGAAAACGCGGCTTTCAAAAGGAAATGTGCAACGCATTTAATTTTCCTCCTGCGTCTCCCCATTTTCGTCTGCCTCTTTCGGGCTCCATCGATCCTCCCGAACGCCTGCCTTATGATTGGCCCACCGAGCCAACACGAAGAAAAGATCGGAGAGCCGATTGAGATAGACGACAGTTTGTTCGTTCACCGCCGTAGAGCTGCTGGCCTGAACGAGAAGCCGCTCGGCGCGTCGACACACCGTACGCGCCGAATGCAACGTGGCACCGGCCGGAGCGCCGCCCGGCAAAATAAACTGCTTCAGCGGGTTAAGATCGGCGTCAAAGTCGTCAATCCGCTCTTCGATCGTTTGAACGTGCTCCTCTTGAATTCGAGGGACGAACGGCTTGGCATCCATGGGAGTCGCAAGGTCTGCGCCAAGAACGAAGAGCTCCTCTTGAATTTCGCTAAGAACGGGGTCGAGACGGTCGGCCCCCGGCTCGTCGCGGAGGTGAGCACGGGCGAGCCCGACGATAGAGTTGAGCTCATCGACGGTCCCGTAGGCCCGGATGCGGGGGGTGTCCTTCCCGACCCGGTCTCCGCCGAAGAGGGACGTCGTTCCATCATCTCCAGTCCGGGTGTAAATTCTGCTCATGGGCTGTTCAGGAAGTGGTCGATAAAAGAATCCAGGTCGCTTGCGAAGGTCCTTCTGTCACCCGTCATTCGCACGGGCATTTCAGCTCGTAGAGGTCTCACTTGCGGCCATCGGCTCTCGAGCCGAAGGAGCCGTTGACACGGGCCCGACGTAGTCAATTCGAAGCGTCCCGTCCGGGCGCTGGTCGATCTGAGCGCGCATGCCAAAGACCTCCGCGATGCACTCAGGAGTAAGAACCGCCGTCGGAGGCCCACTGGCCCAAAGGCGTCCGTCCTTAAGGACGAGCAACCGATCCGCATACCGCGCCGCAAGCTCCAGGTCATGAAACACAGCAAGCACGGTCCGCCCCTCCGTCACCTGGGCGTGGACTTGTTGCATGAACGAAAACTGGTAGTGGACGTCGAGATGCGCCGTGGGCTCGTCGAGCAGAAGGAGCTCGGTCTCCTGCACGAGCGCCTGCGCCAGGAAGACCCGTTGCATTTCGCCCCCGCTGAGGGAAAGCACCGAACGAGAGGCAAAGCCCTCCAAGTCCACTTGGGCAAGTGCCTCCTGGACTCGGTCTCGGTCCGACCGTTGATACGATTCCAGCCAGCCTCGATGGGGGGCCCGCCCCAAAAGAACGAGATCCTCCACCGTAAAGTCGAAGGTCAGAGTGGGAGCCTGGCGAACGAAGGCGAGTCGTCGGGCTCGCTCCTGGATCCCCCACTCCTCCAACGGACGATCAAAAAGCCCAATGTGTCCCTCGAACGGGAGGTGTCCCCCAATGGCCCGAAGCAATGTCGTTTTGCCACTGCCATTGGGACCGAGGAGACCAACCCAGGAGCCCGCAGAAACGTCAAACGAAATGTCCTGCAGGATCTGATGCCCGTCGAGGGCCACTCCGACGTGATCGACTGAAAGCAGAGCCACTTTAGGAAGAGACCCGACCAGAAAGACGTTTGCACAACCCCAACGAGCCACTCGGGCCCCTGTTCGCTATGGCCCGTACATGCTCATCGTGTCTGAGAACTAGACGCTGGATTCTCGGTCCTCAAAGGTCCCCTGGTTCCCGAAGCGGTGCTCCCTGGTAGGTCCCACCCTCCAGGCAGAAGTCACCTAGGACCGAAAGAGTCCCTGTATAACAGAGATACACGCCGGATTGCCCTTCAGGCCGTTTCAGAAATGCAGAACCGTGGACTGGATCCTTTGTCCCTTTCGCATTGTTCGGCCCAACAATTAGATCCGTCACCTCCTCCGGGTAAAATGCCCCCTCTTTTTCCCGATCTCACGACTCGATTCGAAGGCAGGGAATGGATGGACGACTTTTCCATTCCCGACGAACAATTGCTTCGATCCCTCCGGGACCTTCGCCAAACCAATCGACTTCTCGGAGGCCACTCCAGTTCCGACACGCATCTCGACCCCTTCCTTCGGGATCGACACGAACTGCGGGTTCTCGATCTCGCCTGCGGAGACGCCGACTACCTCTGCCATCTCGTGCGCCGAGGGGCTCGCTTCAACTGCACCGTTCACGGAGTAGGCCTCGACGCTAACCCCGGCGCCATCAGGTACGCTCACGCTCATCTCGGCGAGGCCCTCCCCCCCTCTCTTCGCTCCCAGGTCCAGGTCGAAACGGCGGATGCACTCACGCCTCCCTACGATCCCGAGACATTCGACATCGTACACACCTCTCTCTTCCTTCACCACCTCCAGGGCTCGGAGGCGGTACAACTCCTGCAGACCATGCAGCGATTCAGTCGGCTCGGCCTCGTCGTCAATGACTTGCATCGTCATTTCCTCGCGTATCTGGGCTTCTGGCTGTTCAGCCACCTCCTGCGCTTTGGGCCCATGACCCGACACGACGGCCTGATTTCCGTCCGCCGCGGGTTCCGCCGATCCGAGCTGAAGGCGCTGGCGAAACAGGCCAATCTTTCCTCGCCGTCAATTCAGTGGCACTGGGCCTTCCGATGGACCCTCTCGACCCTCCCCGAGATCGCCGAAAGCCCCGAAGGTCGTCGGGCAAAATCTCCCCGCTCAACCATCGAGGGGACAGAGAGTTCACAATCAGAGAGTTGACCGGGACCTCTATGCCCCCTCTTCGGCCTTCCCACCGCTCCAGGCAGATCCATGTCCTACGACGTCGTCGTTATCGGAGGAGGACTCGCCGGAAGCAGTGCCGCACTTCAGCTGGCTCGCATCGGCCATGAGGTCCTGCTCGTCGAAAAAGAGACGTTCCCCCGCCACAAATTGTGTGGAGAGTTCTTGTCTCCCGAAGCGCAATCTTCCTTCCGACGCCTTGCCCTCCTCGAGGGGGTACACGAAGCAGGCGCACACCCGATCGAACGGGCCCAGCTGACCGCCCCAGACGGCTCCACAACGGAGCACTCCCTCCCCGATCAGGCCCTCGGCCTCAGTCGGTTCCGCCTCGACAGACTGCTCTTTCAACGCGCCTGTCAGGCCGGTGCCGACGGACGACCGGGGACCCGAGTGACCGACGTGGAGGGATCGATGGAAACCGGCTTCGTCGTCCAGGCCGGTACGGACTCCATCGAGGCTCGCCTCGTGCTTGGGGCCTACGGTCGTCGCGGCCGACTGGATCGGACCCTGGAGCGTCCGTTTCTGAAAGAGAAAACGCCCTATGTTGCGTTCAAAGCCCACTACGCGGGCGAGGCGTCCCCTCCCCGACCGGGTCGCATTGAATTGCACAGCGCGCCCGGCGGGTACTGTGGGATTTCTCCCGTCGAGGAGAATCGAGTGAACGTGTGCTGGATCGGCCGAACGTCGGCCTTGCGAGACGCCGGAGGCACACCGCAAGCCATGCTCGACGATCACTTGCGGCAGAATCCCCGATTGGACGAACGACTCGACGCCTTGACCCGAGTGACTGAACCGTTCGAGGCGGTCAGTCAAGTGCCTCTCATGCCCAAGACCCGCTTCGCCGGCGACGTGTGCATGATTGGCGATGCTGCAGGAATGATTGCCCCGCTATGTGGAGACGGCATGGCCATGGCCCTTCAGACCGCCGACCTCGTGGTTCCCCTCGCCACCGACCTCCTGACGGGCCGCCGCTCCCCGGCCTCCTTTCGCTCCGCCTATCGAGATTCCTGGCGACGCTCCTTTGGGCGCCGGATGCGCATTGGGCGCTGGATCCACGCCGCGGCGTTCCGCCCCGGCGCGGCTCGCCTGCTCGTTCGAACATTCCGACTCGTGCCCCCCCTCGCCCGCTGGATCATCCGTGCCACCCGCGGAAGCAGAACCTCCCAGCGGTCCACCCTACGCTAACGGGCCGACGCTCGCCGCAAGCGATCGTTGAGGGCTCGTCCAAGCCCTTCCTGTGGAACCGTCTGCGCGTAGATCGTCTGGCACCCCGCCTCGTCGCAGGTCCGAAAGAAGTGAAACAGGGTGTGGGCATACGCCGCGAGATCCTCCGCGACGTGGGCTTGCCCAAACGCAGAGAGCGCCTCCGGCGCCTCGAGCCCAATGTACGCGTTCGTAGGCCCCGGCTGGGCCGCTTCGGGATCGTCCACGAGACGCACCTCTGCCGCCGGGGCGTAGTGACGGTGTTGGGTACCCGGGCTACGGGCCACCGGGTCTTCCGCTTCGTCCGCCACCTTTACGGCCCCCAGCACCTCGCGAAGGGACTCGACCGGCACGGCCCCGGGCCGCAGGACACACGGCGGCTCGACGGTGCAATCGACCACGGTCGATTCAACGCCCTTCTCTGTCCGTCCCCCCTGCAGGATGCAGGCAATCCGCCCGCCGAGATCCTCGTGGACTGCCTCCCAGGAGGTTGGGCTGGGCCGACCGGACCGATTGGCGGAGGGGGCCGGCACGGGCGTGTCACACGCCTCGAGGAACGCCTGTGCTGTCGGATGGCGGGGCATGCGGACGCCGACCGTGTCCAATCCCGCCGTCACCACGGACGGCACGGCGTCGGCCTTCGGCAGGATGAGCGTGAGCGGGCCGGGCATGAACCGATCCCGCAACCGCGTCGCAGCCTCCGGAAGGTGAGCGGCAACCTGAGAAATCTGGGCCGACCGGGAGACGTGCACGATGAGGGGGTTGTCGTCCGGACGCTGTTTGGCCTCGAAGATGCGGCGGACGGCTGAGGGCTGGAAGGCGTCGGCCCCGAGCCCATAGACGGTCTCCGTGGGAAACGCCACGAGGTCGCCCTGCTGCAGGTAGCGGGCGGCCTCCTCTGGAGAGGGAGTGAGAACAGTCGTCACGATCCGGAAAGGCGGGTGTTGAAGCGTATGAAACCAGTTTCGAGGGCGTGAGGTACACTTCTCCGTTCCGGAAGGAATCGGGAGGGGTGTCGCGGGGCACGCCTCGCGACGTCTCGTTCCAAGATCCTCCCATCGAAGTGCACAGGAATCCTCAGCATTTGGTATTAGGTCGTGGAGGCCCCGCTCGAAGGGGTAACCTCCTCGATTAAGCGATGCATCCGTTCCACGTGGGTCCCCTCCCAGAACACCTGTTCACAGGCGGGGCATTGAACGAAGTGCTCGTATTCCTCAAGGGCCCGAGGCGGGACTTGCTCCTCGATGGCCGCAGAAGGCGCCTCGCGCAGACGAAGATTGCATTCGAGACAGCGACTGAGCGGATCCACCTGTCCCTCGAGCGGGAAGCGGGACACGACTTCCGCGAGCTGTCGGCGAGGAGACTGAGCACGAACGTAGGCCCCGCGCTGAACCCGTCCCCGCTTCAGGAGGCCGAGGTCGCGCGTCAAAAGAATTCGATCGTTCTCGTCCGCAATCCGAGCGAGCTTCGGGTCTGAGCAATCCGTTTCGTACCATGTGTCCACGCCCATCATGCGCAGGTATCGCGCGAGTTGCCCCAGATGCACGTCACACACGAACCGGATGGGATCGGGCCAAGGCGGTCGTAGTGCCCCCGCGGGCCGCGGAATTGCCGAAATCCAGGGATACACGCTCACCTGGTCTCCCGCCGTGATCCGTTCCTCGAAGGACACCGTAGACCCGTTGATAATGATCAGGTCGACCTCCGGATGAGGAATCCCCTGTGCTTCAACGGCATCCTTCACCGCCGGCCGCCCCCAAAACGTATAGCTGACATCCGAGTGTCGATGCTCCGAGGGCAGAAAATCTTGCAGAGACCCGTAGAACCGGAAGTACGCAATGTGTTGCTGCGCGGTGGCCATGAGCGAGGCTGAACACGACAACAGTTTATCCAGAGAGCACCACGACGAGGAGAGGAAGTGTACCCTTCCCACGTGTGCCAAAACGATTTTCTGCCAGGAACGAGAGGGGTTCCCCCTCGCTCCCCGCATGACCGCTGAACCAAGATGAGAACGACGAAAGGGTCGCAGCGTCCCGACCTCCACCTCTCACCAGGAATCCTTCGGTTGACTTTCGCCTCCTCCCTCTCTTAGGATCGAACCACCGGTCCATCTTCCCGAACAACTTCGATAGCCCCCATGGAGCCAAACGAGACTTCCCAACCGGGTTCCACGTCCGCGCCCGATCCCGCCGGAACGTCAGACGTCTCTGCCCCCAGCGTCACAGGAACGCTCGTCGAAGCCACGCGGCGGGTCCTCCGACGACGATTCCGAGTGGTTTTGCTCGTCCGCGACGCCTACGAGCACATGATTGCCCACGAAAATGTCCTAGAAGCAGTCTGGGAAGACCTCCGGACCATCCTTCGACTGTTGCTGGCCTGGGCCGACCGCTCATACCAGAAGATTCCGTGGGCGTCGGTCGGAATCCTCGTCGCAGCCCTCGTGTACTTCGTTACCCCTGTGGACGTCATTCCCGACGCTCTCGGTGCTCTCGGCTTCGTGGACGACGTGGCCGTGATCAGTACGGCCGTCGAAACCGTCCGGAACGAGTTGGATCGATTCCGACACTGGGAAACGACAACCCCGAAGGCCCTTTCCTAATCATTCCTCGTCTCTCCTCATGATCAGCTACATGCTCCTCGGTTTGCTGGCCGGCCTTCTCACGGGAGTCCTCATCGCCTGGTACCGACAGAATCGCGGCTAGGCCGAGCGATTTACGGGACGATTTGTTCGCCCTTCTCGTCTTCGAGAATCAGAGCATCGACGGGACAAATGGCGGTGGCTTCTTCCAGCCGTCCCTCCTCGATGTCCGGCGTGTCCTCCTGAAAGTCGACGATGTTGTCTTCCCGGATGACGAAGATTTCTGGCGCCAGATTCGTACAGTTGCCAGACCCAATGCAAAGGGTCCGATCGATGCGAACCGTCTTGCCGCTGATTTCGCGCTCACGGGAATCGTCCATGCGTCTCGGGGCGATTTAAATTGAACGTAGTCGAACGGAGAATGAGGGGACACCGCCCCCTCCCACGAGTATCGGGGGGACTCGTTCCTAGGCCTTCTCAAAGATTCGTTCGATTAGCCGGACTCAGGCATCAGCGGCCGTCAGCTGGATTCCTCCCGAACCTCTTGCGTTTCTGGCTCCGAGAGCTCATCGTCCTCCCCTTCGACGGATTGCATCGAGTCTTCCAAAAGGTTGCCGGCAATCTGTATGAAGTCGCGCTCGGTGACAATTCCCACGAGGCGATTTTCCCGAACCACGGGGAGCGCCCCGATCTGGTGTTCTCGCATGAGCTCCACCGCCTCGATGGTCGGACGGTCGGGGGAAACCGAAATCGGATCGTCGACCATAATGTCTCTGACGGGCACCCCGCCCTCAGGGACCTCTCTACGTTCCGCCATGTGGCGGAGGAGCGTCCGATGGCTCACGAGCCCTACGAGCCGATGTTGCTCGTCCTCCACCAGGACGTGGCGGATGCGCTGCCAGTCCATCAGACGGGCCACAAACTCGATCGACTCTTCCTCGTGAACGGTAAAGAGCTCTGTGGTCATGTAATCTTCCACGTTGGTGTCCTTCAGGCCCGTAGGCGTGTACCCCTCCTCGAGCGTCGCCAGTGACCACTCGTGGACGGGCTGACCGTCCTTCTGTCGCTCCACCATCGCCTGCGTGAGCGCACTCAACCGCTCGGCCCGCGTTCCCACGTCCTTCATGCGCGCAAGAGAGTCGAGCTGCCACTGCGAACCGGTCTGCTGGGTCTCCACCCGTTTTTGGATCACACCGAGGTAGCGCTCGATGTCGGACGGATCGACGTCGGAGGCCTGAAGGCCTTGCTCGGCTCGGGGAAGTAACGTGTCGAGGATGAGCTCGTGGGCCGGCCGCTTGGTGCCGTCGAGCCACATGAACTGGGAGGCCAAGCCATGGCGCGCGGCGGCAATGAAGTTGTGGCGGGCCTCGTCAAAATCCATCGCCCGAGAGACATCTTCGTACTCCTCGGCCAGTCCCGCCACCAGCCCGTACCAAAAGGCTGCGTTGGAAATTTCGTCGAGGACCGTGGGGCCGGACGGCAGGACCCGGTTTTCGATTCGCAGGTGGGGCTTGCCCTCCGTAATGCCGTAACACGCCCGGTTCCACCGATAGACGGTTCCGTTGTGGAGTTGCAGGGCCATTAGGTTTGGCACGCCCCCCTCCTCCAACACCTGGAGAGGATCCTCCGAGAGGTCGGTCGTGAGAAGCACCCGAAATCGGGAAATGTCCTCCTTGAAAATCTCAAGGACGGACTCGTCTACCCACTCCGTCCCGAAGTGAACCCGAGGACTCATCTCCCGCAGGTAGAGGTTGCTCGAGCGGGTGTCCACCGCCTGCTGAAAGAGAGCAATTCGGGTTTCTCGCCACAACCGTTTTCCAAAGAGCAAGGGTGAATTGGTGGCGGCGGCGAGGCAGGGCGCGGCAACGACTTGCGCAATGTTGTAGAATCGGGGAAACTCTTCGGGGGAAACCTGAAAGTGATTCTGAAAGCTGGTGTTACACCCCTCCAGCATAATGGAATCGTGCTTGACAAAGAGCTCGTCGATTCCACGGATCTGGTATTGCC
This sequence comes from uncultured Salinivenus sp., assembly GCA_964462965.1. Classification (GTDB taxonomy): domain Bacteria; phylum Bacteroidota; class Rhodothermia; order Rhodothermales; family Salinibacteraceae; genus Salinibacter. The sequence continues at coordinate 6,794 of CAYXAD010000023.1, read as the reverse complement.
CCGCGCCTCCTCGAAGGCGAGAGAGGGCATCATTGAGAGCGTAGTAGCGAGGCCGAGGGGTCATGTAGTCGAGCGCAAAGTCCGACAGATGCGCCGTCGGCAGGATCCCCGTCATGATAATTTCGCCCCCCACCTCTTGGGACAACGTCCGAACCTTTTCGATCAACTCAGACGTGGCCCGCTCCATTTCCCGGAAACAGTCGCCGCCATACATCAGCGGCTCCATGTTGAACTCAACATTGAACTTCGTGAGCTCCGTGACGATGCGATCGTCCGTATTCCGCTCGAGCAACTCTTCGATGATGGGCGCTGGTTGAGCCCGGTCGTCGACCATAAAGAGCTCTTGCTCAGCACCAATGCGCCGGACTCCGCTCTCGAACATGTTCTCGTGGAGCATGAGCTCCAGCGCTTTTACATCGCGCATGAGATGATTCGTAAACTCCCGGAGCACCGACGGATCAGCTTCCCGTTTGACTTTGTGCTCACCCATAAGTGTGACTAGCTATTTGCAAAAGGCTGACAACGTACCAAGGGTGGACTCCTCTCCCCAATGAAGGACATCGGTCCGATGATTCGAAGAGAAAGAAGAAGGGGCCGAAAAAAGTAGACACGACCGTCGTTATTATCAAATTTCGATGAACTGGAGAGACTTTTTTCTTTTCCTCTGTCATACACAGAGTCTTTCCTCCTCCGAACAGTTCCCCCATTTCATAAACCGTCCCAGGTCAGAGAGGCGTGCAAGGATCGGCTCCCTTAAATCCATGGGGCTCCAGAGGATCTAATGGGAAATCTAGCCCTCCTCGACACCGGTCGAGCGCAATCGTGAGGCCTGACGAGAGACCTCCCTTCCTCTTCACGGTACTGTCGTGAGGATTCGAGAACAGTCTCGTTGAGGAAGAACACCAAATCTCCCCGCCTTCCGAAAGGAAACTCGTAGAAAGTGAAACCTCGGGTTTTAAGGGACCGTTCTGGTGAATGCTTCCTTACTGGTTGCGTGTCAGGCCACACGCTCGATCCGTCGCACCCCCCGATGTCTCTTCTCTCCCTTCTCCGAGGCGTACTTCTGGGAGCCGCTGGATTTCTTTTGCTGGTTGTCCCGCCGGCAAAGGGCCTCGACCGGTCCCCTTCTCCTCGGGTACTCGCCTCGCCCGACACGAGTGATCGGGACGAGCGGTATGCCCGTCAACTCTTCATTCGCGGCATGACGGAGGCCTATCTGGAGGACTACGAAGAGGCCATTTCGCATTTTGAAAACGCCCTCGATCTCGTCCCGGAGGAGCCCTCCGTCTTGATGGCACTCGCCGACGCCCACGCACAGCAGGACAACTATACGTCTGCTCTCTTCTACGCCCGGCAAGCACAGACCCACGGGCACTCTCACCCCCATTATGCGCGACGCCTAGCCGAGCTCCAGCAAGAAGCCGGGCACAAGCAGGAAGCAGTCGAGACGTACCGTACGGTCCTGTCCAAGTATCCGCGGAGCCTAAAGGCCCACCTGGGACTGGCGCGCCTTCAGGCTGATCTCGAAGCCCCTGAAGCTGCCCTCGAGGTCTATGAGTCGCTACTGGAGAAACAGGGACAGGCCACTCCCAGAGTGTATCTGGAGATGCTTCCGCTCTACCAGCAGGTAGAGGACCAGGAGGGGCTCGAGAAGACATTAAAGTCGCTCATCCAGTTCCGGGTGAACGACGCCCTCTACCGACGGCTCCTGGGCCAGCTCTACACCGAACAAGACCGTCTGGAGGAAGCAATCGATCTCTTCGAAAGTCTCCTGGAGGAACAGCCGAATGACATGGATGCGGTGAGCCGACTGTCCGTCCTCTACCAGAAGACTGGACAGGCCGACGAAGCCCAGCTGCTCATGAAAAACATGGGGACAACGGATACCACGTCTGTGAGCCACCAGGTACGAGAGGCTGAATCGATCTACCACAATGCAACTTCCGACCCGACCGCCCCCGACTCCGCCCTCGTACAGACGGCCATCGATCTTCTCGAACGAGCCCTCGAGCGGTCCCCCACTCGCGTGGACGCCTTGGATCTCCTGGGCACCATCTACTACGAACAAGGAGACCCCGACGAGGCGGCGGAGTTGCTCACTCGTGCGATCGACGAAAACCCTCGCTCGAAGGAGCGATGGACACGTGCAGCGGCGGCCCTGCTGGAAACGAAGAGGCCGGAAGAAGCCGCCGAGGTGGCGGAAGAAGGTCTGCTTTTGTTCCCCGGACACCATCGACTGGCGCGGACCGCTGCCTTCGCCCGGCTTCGGCTCTACGAAAACGACGCAGCCCTCGCTCACTTTCAGGATGCGCTCGACCTTCTCAGTGAACGTGCTTCAATGGATCGCGAGCGGGCCGTCCTGTATGCAGGAATGGGGCTTGCCCATGACCGCGCGGGGCGCCCCCAAAAGGCCGAGAAGGCGTATGAGCAGGCACTCGACCTCCATCCGCAACAGCCGATGGCCCTCCGGAACTACGCCTACAGCCTTGCTGACCGCGGAATGAAATTGGACCGCGCCCTCGAATTGGCCCAGCAGGCGGTAGAGAATAACCCCACAAACCCATCGTATCTCGACACGCTCGGATGGGTCTACTTCCAGCGGGACAACCTCCAAAAGGCAAAAACGTACCTCGAAAAGGCCATTCAAACCGGAGAGGCCTCGGCCATCGTTTACCAACACATCGGCGACGTACACGACGCCCTCGGCAACGAAGCGTCGGCTCAACAGTACTGGGATGAAGCCCTCGACCGGGCCCCGAATCCCGACGCGTTGCGCAAGAAGGCTGGGGTAGAACCCAATCGCTGACCGGGACGCGCTCGGCCGTGTCCGGGCATGCCCTGTGCCAGGGACGCCTGAGACGGCGCGCCTCTGGCCTCCACCCTTTGGCCTCCATCAGGACTCGCCCTCCCCTCCAATCAACTCGAGTACCTTCTTATCGTGACACGTACGCACACCCGTTGTCTCCTGCTGGCGTTTATTGCAGGACTCGTTGGTCTCGTCGCCGGCTGTGGAAGCTCTGCTCCCACAGCGACGGCCCCCGGAATGCCGGAAGGCTTTCCCAACCATTCGGCCGATGAAATCCGCACCCACATTCTTCAGTCCACCGATACACTGGAGAGCTTCCGAGCATCCGCCCGCGTTACGGTCCGCTCCCCCGACGAAAACCGATCGTTTAACGCCGAGATCCAGCAGCACCGGGCCGACTCCCTCTTCATGCGCTTTAGTAAGTTCGGAGTCGAAGGGGCCCGCCTGCTCCTGACGGCCGACAGCGTCTTCTTCTATGACAGCCGCCAGCACACTTTGAGAGCAGGTCCCGTCCGAGAGGCACAAGACCTCTTGCCGGTGCCGGTCACCTCGGATCAGGTCTTTGCCAACATGCTCGGGCTTCTGGCCCCCGAGTCCGCCACCGACTGGACGGTCGAAGCCGACAGCTCTCAGTATTACCTTACCGACCCATCCGAGCGGAGACGAATCACCATCGACCCAATTCGCTGGCGAGTGATTCGGTATGCGAGAGAAGCAGAGGATGGGACCCTAATTGAGGAGCGGCTGTTTTCCGACTTCGAGTCCACACAGGGCGTCCTGATGCCCAAGCGGGTGATTTTCCGGCGCCCCAAAAACAAACTCATGGCCATGATCAATTATCGAGATCTCAGGTTAAACCCATCGAATCTCTCCTTTTCGCTCGACGTGCCACAAGACGTACCCCGCGAGCCCTTGCAGTAGTGCCTCTGATGATGCTCTCCCGATCGTATCACCCGGCAGTGGCTCACTGACATGCACAGTGCCCGTCCCCTCACACATACCGTCTCGGCATGTTGCCTCCTCCTCGCCCTCCTCGTGGCGGGACTTCCCGGCGTCGGAAGTCGGAACGCCCAGGCCCAGTCGGACCTACAGGCGCAGCGTCAGTCCACCGAACAACGGCTAGAAAACCTCCAGGAGCAAATTCAGCGGGACCAAACCCGCCTCAAACAAACGGAAGAGGAGGAGCAGGCGACCCAGGAAAAGCTCGAAAACGTCCAGCGAGAAATTGCCTTGCGGGAAGAGCTCGTCGCCACCTACAAACAGCGCCTCGCCCAGCTTGAGGCCGAGCGGACGCAGCTCCGAGACACGCTCCAGACCCTCGAACGACGCCTCGACAACCTACGGGAGGAATATCGGGACCGGGTCGTCCACGCCTACAAATACAGTCGCATTCACGACCTAGCCCTTATCCTGGCCTCACAGTCCATCAATCAGATGTTGATTCGCATTCGCTACCTCCAGCGCTTTGCGTCCGAGCGCCGGGAGCAGCGAACCACCATCCGTCAGGCGGCCTCGAACGTGCGGGCGTCCCGCGAACAGCTGGCCCAAAAACGGGAAGAAACCCAGCGTCTTCTCGCCGATGCGCGTACAGAACGCGAAAACCTCCGGGCCCTCGAACAGGACCGACAGGCCATGATCAAAGAGCTCCGGACCCGGCGGACGCAGCTGCAGGAAGAAATTGACCAGAAGCAGCGACAGGCCCGTCAGCTCGAACAACAAATCCGGGAGATCATGGCTCGCCTCGAGCGTAGCGCCGACGAAGGAACCGCGGAGGAACGCGCCCGCCGGGCCGAAGCCTCCGCCAACCTGTCTGCCTCCTTCGAACAAAACCGAGGACAACTCCCCTGGCCGGCAGAAGGCGCCATCACGGAGAGCTTCGGCAACCACGTTGATCCCGTCCACGGCACCTCCACATATCATCCCGGCATTAAGATTGCCACCAATCCTGCAAGTGAGGTGCGCGCGGTGTTTAAAGGAACAGTCAGCGGCATCGACTTCGTCCCCGGCTACGGAATGTACGTCGCGATCCGACACGGCAACTACATCTCCGTCTACAGCAACTTTTCGAACCTTTCCATTTCCGAAGGCGAAACGGTTCGGGCCGGACAGGTGATTGGACAGGCCGGAACCGAGGACGAACCCAAAGGGGCCGGGCTGTTCTTTGCCGTGTTTGATCGATCGAAGGGGGAGTCGGTCGACCCCACGATCTGGCTAGCGTCACGATGACCCCGCGCCCTCCGCCGGAGCACCGATTGGATTCACAAAAATCTTCCTCCCCACCTGCAGCCAGGGTTTGGGAATGATCGGTCCCGGAGCGTATCTTGCCTCCCTCCTTCGCCCATCCGTCACACCCAATCAAGTCCTCCTCTCCCATGGCTACTCAATATGACTGCATCGTCGTCGGCAGCGGCCCCGGCGGCTATGAGACGGCCATCCGCGCCTCCCAGCTCGGGATGAACACTGCCATCGTCGAGAAAAACAAGCTCGGCGGCGTGTGCCTGAACATCGGCTGCATCCCGACGAAAGCCCTCCTCAAGAGCGCCGAGGTGATGGAAGAGTCGGCGCACCTCTCCGACTTCGGCCTGGAGCTCGACGGCTCCATTTCCCCGGACTTTCCCAAGGTCATCGAACGAAGTCGGGGAGCGGCCAACCAAATGAACCAGGGCGTCCAGTTCCTGATGCGAAAGAACGACATCGACGTGCTCTACGGACACGGCCGCCTCACGGACGCCGATACGGTCGAGATCGAACCGTCGGTCAACATGGACGGCGAGGAAATCGGAGAAGAGCAGACGGTCACCGCCGACCACATCATTCTGGCCACGGGCGCTCGCCCGAACGAGCTTCCCTTCCTCCCCATCGACGGGGAAAACGTGATCAGCTACAAGGAGGCCATGCTCCAGAAGGAGCGGCCCGAGAGCATGGTCATCGTCGGGGCCGGGGCCATCGGCGTCGAGTTTGCCTACTTCTACCACAACATGGGGACCGACGTTACGGTCGTCGAGGTGATGGACCGCGTGGTGCCGAATGAAGACAAGGACGTCTCCAAAGAGCTCGCCCGGGCCTTTCGGGATGCAGGGATCGACGTGATGACAAGTGCTAACGTACAGGGCGTCGACGACAGCGGTTCGCCCCTGACGGTCGAGATCGAAACCGACGACGGCACCGAACAGCTCGAATGCGAGCAGGTCCTTTCGGCGGTGGGCGTTGTGGGCAACGTCGAAGACATCGGCCTGGAGACGGTCGGCGTCGAAACAGACGGGAATGAGATTGTGGTCGACGACTTCTACCGCACTAACGTCGACGGCGTCTACGCCATCGGCGACGTGAGCGGAGGTCCCTGGCTCGCCCACAAGGCCAGCCACGAAGGCATCCTCTGCGTCGAAAAGATTGCGGGGCACGACGTCCGGCCCATCGACAAGAACGACATTCCGGCCTGCACCTATTGCCAGCCGCAAATTGCATCTGTGGGCTATACCGAAGAAGAGGCCAAGGAAGAAGGATACGACATAAAGGTCGGCAAATTCCCCTTCAAGGCCAACGGCAAGGCCGCGGCCCTCGGGCATCAGGACGGCTTCGTGAAGACCATTTACGACGAGAAGTACGGCGAATTCCTGGGATGCCACATCATTGGCAGCGACGCGACGGAGTTGATCGCCGAGGTCGTAACCTCCCGGAAGCTGGAGACCACCGGCCACGAGATCATGGAGTCGATGCATCCCCACCCGACCCTCTCGGAGGCCGTTATGGAAGCCTCCCGCGCGGCCTACGGCCAGCCGATCAACATCTAACGCCCACCGGTTCTTTTCGACACTCAGATGGCACCGTTCTCTTCGGAGGGCGGTGCCATTTTTGTTTTACGGCACAAAAAAGTGGCGAATAGGTCGTCCCCCAGAATTTGAAATTCCCCGATTCATCCCACACGCTTACTACGAGATTTGGCCTTACATTGCCCCGCAAATATCGATGTCGAGCTCAATAAAAAATC
>CAYXAD010000022.1:22622-22875 GCA_964462965.1 uncultured Salinivenus sp. | reverse complement strand
TCCTCCTCGCGCTCCCGGAGCGCATTGGTGACAGGATCCCACCCAAACCGGTACAGCACGTACAGGAAGATCAGGAAAGCAACCGTCTCCCAAAAGATGAGCCCCAGGGAGGGCGCAATAAAGCTCTGGGCAAACAGGGCGGTCATAGGAAGAAGCAAGCTAGAAACAAAGCCGAAAACAGCACGATGACTAGGGAAACCCACAACACGATCCACAAGAAGAGTCCGAGTGGGTCAACCCTCCAGCCGTCAAT
>CAYXAD010000022.1:0-22612 GCA_964462965.1 uncultured Salinivenus sp. | reverse complement strand
CAAAGAGCACGAGGCCAAGGGGACCCCACAACAGGATCCCCTAGAAGGGTCCGATGGGGGCCACCCCTCCAGCCGTCAATGCTGCTGCGGGCGGTGAGCGACCAGCCCCTCGGACCGAAGCATGCGCTGCTTAGGCAGGCTGGCTTAGCCGACGAAGAACACCAGGAGCAGGCAGATGATGAGCGCAAACAGGGCGACACCCTCAATCAGGGCGGCAGCCACAATCATGAGGCCGCGAATGTCACCGATGGCTTCCGGCTGTCGGGCCGCTCCGTCCATCGAGGAGCTAGCCAACCAACCAATTCCAACACCGGCGCCAACGGCGGAAATACCAGCACCGAGTCCAGCAGCGAGATAAGCGAGAGCAGCGGGATCCATAGTAAGCGTTTCTTAAGTAAGTTGTAGTGACGATGAATGGTAATGAATCAAAGTAATGCCTCCATCAGATCGAGTGACGAAGGATCGCAAGCGAATCAAGCTGGGGTTGGCTCCACAGCCTCCTCCACGGCGTCGAGACGCTCTTCGAGAGCCCCTTCGTGGGTTCCCTCTTCACCTTCATGGCCCTCGTGATGATGCTCCTCAACGGACATCCCGATGAAGAGGGCCGAGAGAATCGTGAAGACGTACGCCTGAATGAAGGCAACCAGCAGCTTGAGCAGCAAGATGAAGACCGTGAATCCTGTGCTAATGATGGTGGTTCCCCAAGCGGCTGCCCCTCCAAAGATGACATTCATGATGAAGATGAGCCCAATGAGGCTGAAGATAATCAGCGCCCCGCCCATCATATTGGCGAACAGACGAATCGCCAGCGCCAAGTGACGCATGACGAGACCGATGATCTCGATGGGCACCAGAATGATGCGAACGAAAATCGGCGCATCCGGGGGACCCGTAAAGAGTTCCTTGTAATGATCTTTAGACCCATAGAGCAGGCCAATGACAAACGTCATCACGGCCAGCACTCCGGTCACGGCAATGTTGGAGGTCGGCGCCCCGGCGTAGGGCACGAGCCCTAAAATGTTGGCGACGAGAATAAAGAAGAACGAGGTCAGCAAATACGGCAAGAACGTTCGCCACTTCTCCCCCTGAATGTTGGGCTTGGCAATCTCGTCCCGGATGAAGACGACCATGACCTCCATCATATTTTGGAGGATTCCTCGCGGCGCCTCTAACCGCCCCGCGCCCCTCTTGTAGCGCTGGGCGAGGGTGATAAAGAGCGCGCCTATGATGACCATGGCCAGGATGGAAAGAACGAAGTGGCGGGAGATCGAGAAGTCGACCACCACGTGTCCGTCGGTGCGGGCCACTTCTTCATGAAGGTGCTCCTTCGCCGCAATCGCCTCCTCGAGTTCAGCGGACGCCGTCACCAGGGTCGTGTGCGCCTCCTCGGCTCCTTCCTCTTCACTCTCGATCGAGAGCCCGTACGGGCCGTTCTGAAGCAGGCTCTTTGTGCTCCCATACGCTTCGAGGGTCAGGTCTCCATCCTCTGTCCGAGCAAGCATAATGCGCGGAAGCTCGAGAGCCCCGAAGGGATCGAAGTTGAGATAGTATCCGTCGGTGGCGTGACCAAGAATCGAGTTGTTGACAATCCCCTCGAGGGTTAACTCCTCCTCGGCGGCCGGGGCAGAGGCGGCGGCTTGGGCCGGCGGCGATGCCACCAGGCTCATGCCCAGTACGAACAGAGCAGCCACCGCGACAGAGCGGAAACGGACGATCATTCCGATCATGATGCGCATCTAGTGAGGCAGGCAGTTCCGAGAGCCAACAGACACACCCGGACGAACCGTTAGGGATCCAAGGTTCCGCGGTCCATCTGTCGAAAAACCAGGGAAGTCTCGCCAATCATACTCAGGACGAGCAAAATGACCACTGTCCCCGCAAACGCCCCTTCGTGCACAGGAGCAAACAGGAAGATGAGTACAGCGGCGCCAAAGGCCAGGGCCATCCGAACAATGAGACCACCCAGCTCCAACAGCAGGAACGACCGCCGCTCCGACGCTCGGAGCGCGAAGCGATGCGTCAGCACACGAAGGACTGCGTGGAGTCCCACGACGCCGATTCCTAGCCCAATGCCGAGCCACCAACTAAGTCTCATTGTGCGCCGGCGTCTCGCCACGGGTGAGCCAAGAGCAACCAGATGGGTACTTCTTCGGATACCCAGCACCCTAATTTAGCCATCCGGTCAATAGGGGACTTATGAGAAGCGGTGAATCGCACATGAAAGAAATTCGCAGGCGATGTGCCTGCTTGGTGCTACAGATATGACAATCAAAAAACCTTATGAAGCTACCGACCAAACTCCTGTTGCAGCCGCCGAAGCTGGACGATCGCCAGCAAAAGACCACATACACATCCTATAAGAAGCCCCCAGGGAAACGTACCCAACCAGACATCGAGACCGTACCCAATCAGCGGGGGAAATGCCGTCGAGCCAGCGAGACGCCATCCGAGGTCGAGATACGGGGCGACCTCTCGAAGGGCTCTCATCCAGGCGTCTACTTCTCCAGAAGAGCCTTGTGATTCACTGGAAGGGTCGGACCTCTCACGTGAGGCAGACGGGTCCCTGTCCTTGTCCTCTTCAGATGGTCCCATGACGCTCGGACGTCCCCGGAAGGACGTCCCTTTGGTCGAAAGGAAAAGCACAATCAGGAGGCTCTCTAGGCTAGGGTGTTTCCCCCTCTCCGGCGGACCCACTGGCAGCGCCCGGTTCTCCCAGAGGCGCACTGTCCTCGCCGGCCCCCTCGTCCCGAGACGTCGCGGCCTCCTCTGCCTCGCCATTGACGGCAACCGGGGTTCCCATCGTGCACTCCCCTGTAAACTGGGCGCCTTCTTCCACTACAAGGCGGTCGGTTTCGATGTTGCCGTCGACGCGCGCCGTGTTTTTCAGCACCAATCGCTCCTCGATTTGGATCTCCCCTTGCACGTGCCCGGCGACGTCAGCATTTGTAGCGATGATCTCCCCCTCAACAGATCCGCTCTCGGCAATCATCGCCTTGCCGTCTACGTTGAGCGTACCGACAATCTTGCCACTTGCGCGTACGTCGTTCTCGGCACGTACGGTGCCTTCGAACACTGTGCCCTCACCAACGAGATTGACTTGGTCCTGAACAGAATGTGATTGGTCTGCCATGGGTGATGAATGATTATCAGGTAGAGAGTGACTCGAACTAAAGAGGCCCATATAGTGTGCAGCGATGCGAATGTACGGATGGCGAGAGTCCGTCCGGACCCGACGCCATCAGGAAAAACCTTCAAATGCAAATTACCAACCCGTAATGTACGGCCGGGGGTCCTGCGCGAGTCCATTACGCCACAATTCAAAATGCAGATGCGGCCCGGTCGTAATTTCTCCAGTGTTGCCACTCACCGCCAGGGCTTCTCGCGCCTTTACTCGGTCCCCCATCTGTTTCAGCAACCGCTTGTTGTGCTTGTACACTGATAAATACCCATTGGTGTGCTGGACCGCAATGGTGTACCCTCCGTCCTGGGTCCAATCAGCCAGGACGACATACCCATCTCGGATGGACCGAACAGAGGCGCCCTCGGACACGGCGATGTCTACGCCGTAGTGTCTTTCCCGAGCATCAAATTCTCGCGTAGGAAAACCGCTAGACACTGGTGGATCCACCGGCAGGGAAAGCCCTGATCGGGCGTCACTCTCCCTCCTCGGAGCTCCAGACACCGGAATGCTCGAGGGAGCAAGAGCAGGCTGCACGTGCCGATCATTGGCATCTCCCGCGTCGCTTTCCGGCATTTGACCTTCAGGGGAGCGATCAGTCTCCGCTCCCGATCCCCGAGGCTCCCCCCTCGGCTGCCGAGCGACCGAGTCGATCTGCCCCGTCATGAGCTGTTGGAGCCGTTGGATGTACTGACGCTGAACCTCCATCGAATCTTGCAACGCCTCGACCCGAACGGCATTGAGTTCAGCGTGCTGCCGCATCTGCTCGGTTTCGCCTCCCGGCAGAACCTGTCGCAGTGGAGTAAACGCCAGTAGAGAGGCTACGACGATCGCAGCGAGGAGCAGACTTCCCCCCCACGCAATCAGCATGCGGCGGGGCTGCACCTGGTAGCGTCGCGTCCGGCCTACCTCGTCTGAATCCATCACGACGACCGTGTGGGTCAGGCCTGGATTCCGAGCGAGGTCAGCGAGAAAAGACCACATGGAGGCGGTGTCGTTTAGCGGAGGAACCTGTGCAAAAGCGAGGGCCCGACGCCTAAATAGATCCGGTTGACCCCATCATACAAAATCCCCCTTACAAATAGCAGAATTCGAAGGGAGCGTCGGGTACGGGTGGATAGCCCCCGGGTTCACTTCTGTCTCCCCGGTGGGCATCGCCCAAACAGAGTGCCTGTACGGATTCGGCGTTGAGCCGCGTGAGCGGCAACCACCATAGAGTCTTAATTTTCTATAGCTTGGGGAACCCATGAGCAGGGCTTGTTCTTTGCGAGACTCCCGGTCCGGGAACTCGAAGCACGTATAGGCTTTCGTCGGCTCGGGCGAGAAGCCCTTTCCAACACGCAAGTATCTCTCTACACTCAACGATCCGACCTAAACCATGCCACAGAATAAGTCCGCCGAGAAACGCATGCGGCAGAACAAAAAGCGACATCACCGAAACAAGTCGCATAAAAGCCGTGTGCGTTCGAAGATCAAAACGCTCCGCTCCCTTGAGGACCCGGAAGCCGCTCAAGAGCTGCTCAATGACGTAAAGGGAGAACTAGATCGTCTTGCAGCCAAGGGAATCATCCACAAAAACAAGGCCGCCAATAGAAAGAGCAAGCTTGAAAAACACGTTAACGAGCTCGAATAGCCGTTCCTCGGGGCGAGGGGTAAAGGAAGCCTTAATGGTCAAATGTGCAAGGAACTCCAGATGGAATCCAACCTGGATTCCGATGCCAACTCGTTCTAGCTCACTTTTTTCTCAGTATCTATAATTTCTTGTAATTCACCGCCCCATTTTGCATAATTTCAACGGGTTGAGTTGCTATTTCCGCCCTTTGTTCTTACGCTTTGTGCTCAATCCATAGTATGCAGGGCATTATTGCATACTATTGTGGCATGCCGATAGATGGTGCCGAACAGGACGGTGCCTGAGGTTACGCTTTCGAGGGAGCGTCGGCCCGATCGAAGGGCTTTTGACTCCCGGTCCTACGAGGAAGACGCACCCAATGTGCCTTCTTACTTGAGCCAAAAGTTACATGAAAGCGTACCTTTCTCTTGGCGAGGTTACCTGTTCGGAAATCATCGTGCTTCACGCATGCCTTTTCCGCGCGGCCGGTATCCTCTCCTCTGAAGCACCTAGCCCGGGCCTGCGGAAATGAGAGAAGTTTCTCCATTTATCGGTCTTCGCTCCCTCTTACGCAGCACAATCACCTGACATTATGAAAATACAACCACCCGTGAATACTGGATTTCGTTCTTCTTTTTGGCTCCCAGCCCTACTCGTGGTCGGGGCTCTCCTCTTTGCTGGCTGTGGTGCTACAGCCCCCGTCGTGCAGTCCGTGGACGGGCCAGACACCCTAGAAACCGGAGAATCGGGCACGTTCGAAGCCTCGATTAACGAGGATGCCGATGAACCCCTGACCTATGCTTGGGAGTTTGGAGATGGCTCGACTGGGTCCGGTCTCCTTGTTAACCACAGCTATAGTTCGACCGGCGAATACACCGTTCAATTCCGTGCCAGTAACGAAGGGGGCGCTGACTCTTCGACGACCGAAGTGACCGTGGTGGAGCCGCCTCAGCCTGCCCAAATCACCTCTATTAATGCCAATCCGAACCCCGCCGAGGAAGGCGAGACGGTTCGCTTCCAAAGCAACGTGCAGGGGGATTCGCCCCTCTCGTACGAGTGGGACTTCGGTGACGGCGACACCGGATCGGGCAGCTCCCCGACTCACACTTACGACGAAGCCGGTCAGTACACCGTTCGGCTTCAAGCCTCCAACGAAGTCGGCCAGGATTCCCGTACGCTCAACCTTCGCGTGGAGCGGGCCGTGCCTGAAATGTGTACTCGGGTAAGTGAACTCAATTCCGCCTTCTTTGGGCGCAATTCCAGCACCCTGACCGAGGAAGCCAGAAATGACCTCAGCGAGAACGCCGACATTCTTTCGCAGTGCCCGAATCTGAACGTTCGGATCGAAGGATTCGCGGCCCCCGGAGAGCGGAGTGCGCAGTCCCTCTCTGAGGATCGTGCCGAAGCTGTCGCCGACTTCTACGAAGAGAACGACGTGGAGAGCGACCGCATCACCACGAGCGGTGAAGGGCAAGTCAGTGGCGTCACGAGCAAGAAGGACGGCACCCGTCAGTACCGCCGTGCCGACTCCATTCCGGAAGATCAGGAGGGCATGGGTGACATGTGATCCCCTGAACTCCGTTTTCTAACGGATTGGGCGGACCTGCCTCTGGCGGGTCCGCCTTTTTATTTTGTCTGTAGACCCGCCGGCGAAGCCTTTCACGAACGATCAACGGGGGGAAGGCGTTATTTGGGCTCCGTCGTTTTCGGACTGAAGTACGCCTTGGTGCCCTCATGGCCGGTTTTGATGCGTCCACAAAGAATCGCCTCGCTCGTGCCCTGAAGCGAAAAGCTTCGCGGCTGGGATTTGACGCATGCGGCATCTCAGAGGCAGAGCCCCTCGACGAGGAAGCAGTTCGGCTAGAGCAGTGGCTCCTGGAAGGGCGTCACGGCACCATGGACTGGATGGAGCGCAACTTCGACAAGCGCATCGACCCAACGAAACTTGTAGACGGAGCGGAGTCTGTCATCTCCGTTCTGCACAACTACTACCAGCCCGTCGATCAGCCCGACGACCCCGAGGTGGGCAAGATCAGTCGGTATGCCTGGGGGGACGACTACCACGAGGTGATGAAAGAAAAGCTGTACCTCCTGTACCAGTGGCTCGAGGAGGAAGTCGAGACCGACATCAACGGCCGCGCCTTCGTGGACAGCGCCCCGGTGATGGATAAAGCCTGGGCCGCCCGCAGTGGGCTCGGATGGCAAGGAAAGCACTCCCTTGCCCTCAACCGCGAGTCGGGCTCTTTCTTTTTCTTGGGAGAGCTCATCGTCAGCGTCCCCTTAGCGGCCGACGATCCGATTCCCGACTACTGTGGCTCCTGCACGCGCTGCATAGACGCTTGTCCGACCGATGCCATTTACGAACCGTACGCCGTCGATGCCAACCGGTGCATCTCGTATCTCACCATTGAGCACGGCGCCGATGACGTGCCGGAGAGCCTCCAGCCCGACGTGGGCAACTGGCTCTTTGGATGCGACGTGTGTCAGGACGTGTGCCCGTGGAATAAATTCAAGTCCCCCACCGACGAGGAGCGGTACCTGCCGCGCGAGGACGTGACGGACACGGAGCTGGAAGACTGGATGGAGATGAACCTGGACGAATTCGAGCGCCGCTTCGAAGCCAGCCCTGTGAAGCGTGCAACCTTCGAAGGCTTTAAGCGCAACGTCCGAAATGCATTGGAGAACGCCCTGGACCGACGGGTGACGGTTCCTCATTCGAGGGAGGAGAGCTGAACTTCTCCCCTAGCCCCGAACGGAACGTACACCGTCCCGGCGGGACGGCTGGACTCCTCCTTCATTCCCCAGCAAGAAGGAAGGGCACAGCTTTCCTTACTGCCCCTCTGGACGCATCAGGGGAAAGAGAATGACGTCACGGATCGAGTCCTGACCGGTCAGGAGCATGGTGAGGCGGTCGATGCCAATGCCGAGGCCTGCAGCCGGGGGCATGCCGTACTCAAGAGCTCGAAGGTAGTCCTCATCGATAAGCTCGGATACGTCGTCGATGCCTTCCTCCTCCGCGCGCTGACGCGCCTGCTCCTCAAATCGCTGTCGTTGGTCGTGCGGGTCATTGAGCTCACTAAAGGCATTGGCCATCTCCCGGCCCGCCACCACGAGTTCGAAGCGCTCCACGAGACCCTCTTTTTCACGATGCTTTTTGGCGAGCGGGCTCAGCTCGATCGGATAATCCGTCACGAACGTGGGCTGGATGAGCTCCGGCTCTACCATCTCGCTGAAGATCTCATCCAGAAGACCGCCGAGCTCCATGTCGGGCTCCACCTCGTCGAGATTCAGCTCGTTCGCGGCCACGTCGTAGACGGCCTCCCGATCTTCCAGATACAGGTCAAAACCCGTGGCGTCTTCGATGGCCTCGAAGAAGGGAAGTCGGTCCCACTCACCGCCCATGTCGATGGTGTGGCCCTCGAAGGGGATCTTCTCGGCCCCATGCAGCTCCGTCGTAATGGTGTTCAGTAGCTCTTCGGTGAGATCCATCATCCACCGATAGTCTTTATAGGCCACGTAGCACTCCATCATCGTAAACTCCGGATTGTGGAAGCGGCTGAGGCCTTCGTTCCGGAAGTCCTTCCCGATCTCGTAGACGCCTTCCATCCCTCCGACGAGCAATCGCTTCAAATAGAGCTCATCCGCAATGCGGAGGTACAGCTCCATGTCGAGTGCATTGTGGTGGGTGACGAACGGACGGGCCGTAGCGCCTCCATAGATCGGCTGTAAGATCGGCGTCTCGACCTCCATGTAGCCCCGGGCATCGAGAAAGCGGCGCATCGTGGTCACGAGCTGCGACCGCTTGCGAAAGACCTCTCGCACCTCGGGATTGACGACGAGGTCGACGTAGCGCTGTCGATAGCGGAATTCCTTGTCGGTCACCTCGTAGTACGTCTCGTCGTCCGTTTCCTTCACCACCGGAAGCGGGCGGAGGGCCTTGGCCAACAACTGGAAGTCGCCGGACGCCCGAACGGTGACCTCTCCCATGCGGGTACGGAAGACGTAGCCTTCAAGGCCTACAATGTCTCCAATGTCGAGCAGCTCCGTAAAGACCTCGTCGTAGTAGTCGCCCGGCAGGTCTTCGGCCCGCACGTAGACTTGAATCGTCCCGGAAGCGTCCTGGAGGTCGAAAAACGCCGATCCTCCCATCACGCGCATTCCGGTGATGCGGCCCGCGACGGAAACCCAATAGGAGGGGGCTTCGTCGTCCTCCGGCTGGTGCTCGTCGTCATCGAAAGTGGCAAGGATTTCCTCGGCGTTCGAGTCGACGTCCCAGGCGTAGGGATACGGATCGATGCCACGTTCTTCCAGCGCAGTAAGCTCCTCGCGGCGGCGCTGCTCTTGCTCACTCAGGTCGGAGGATAGAGATGACATTCGGGCAAGTACCTTGTATTTGAAGAAGCAAGCGAGAAAGAACCTTCCCCTGGCGAGCTACACGAGGGGCAGCCTCACCGTCCGCGGGCGACACGCTCGGAGCTCCTGAGCAAACGGGGAAAGAGAAAGAATCCGTGTCGGATTCCAAAGACGGGACCCAGACGGAGACACCTTAGGAAATCCATTCCTCTGCCTCAAGCAGCAGGGCATCGTGGTGGCCCCGTAAGAGCTGTGCAATGAACTGACTCAGAGCGCGGGCCGGACTTCCATCGGGCTGCGCTGTGGTGAGAGACGCCATTCGCCCACTTCCCTCCTCGAGAACCTCGAGGGCATCGGTGAGCGCAAACCACCAGGGCTGGCCATCCTCCGGCGCCGAGGGCTGTCGATCGGCACACAGATGCATGACCTTGGCCCCCTGGGCATTCAGCGCATTGCGGAGAATGACGGCGGCTTGTTCAGCCGTCTCGACCATCGATTCGAGCTTCTCCTGCTGCCCGAGCGAAAGAGCCGCCTCGGCCGCCTCGCGCTCGTAGCTCAGGGCCCGCTCTAAAATTTGGACCGCAGCGACAGCGACGGACTGAAACGCAGTTCCCTCATGATTGACGTCTTCGACGAGCGTCTGAAGGGCCCCTATGTCGGGCTCGGGAGACTCGAGGGACTCCGAGTCGTCCCCCTGAACGTCCCCTCCCTCAAGGAGAGGCCGATCCTCCAGGCGCTCACGATAGGACGCCGTCTCCTGCATCTCGTCAGCAGAGCGCTCGGACTGTACGTTGCGCGTTTCGTCGCTCATGTAAGAGAGAACACTGTGAGACATCTACAGTGGGCCCCTCGCATCCGGGACCAAGCCGGAACCACAACGGGAATGGGGCCACCATCGGGACGAATCAAACACAGCCGAGGTATAGTCCACGAGACACAATGGGTTCCACTACTTCCCCCGTCAGTGTGAAGAAAATGGCAGACTTTAAGACATTCAATGCAAAGGAGTACGGGAGTTTGTGCCAGTGGTAGAGGTCTTTAGGGCTCTCTGTAGGGTGTTCCGCAAGGTCTCGGCCTGCTCCGGAGTGATCTGTCCCCCTCGCTCCGCAATCCGCGTCATCTCTTTCGAAAGAGCCACATACACGGGGACGACGTGAGGGGCGGTCCGGGCAAGTTCTTCGAGGTGAGTCTCTACTGTTTCAACGTCACCACGAGCCACGGGGCCCGTCAGCACCTCTTCGGGGGAGCTTTCCCGTACGTTGGCCACGGTCTGCTCCACGAGAGGCGCCACCAAATCGAGGGGGGAAGAGACCTCCACAGTGGCAAAGAGTTCCCGAACGACGGACATCAGAGCCACCAATCCGTTGGAGGCGAGGACCGCTGCACTGTGGTACCGGACTTTGTCTTCGGCGGTGAGGCGAATGGGGGTGGCCCCGAGGGCCCGGGCCAACGTCTCCCCCAGGGCTTGTGCTCGATCCGTGCCTTCAATGCCGACGACGATGTCCTCGAAGGCCGACGGCGAGGCGTCAGAGGGAAACGTCTGCAGTGGATGGAAACTCAGCCGCTCAGCCCCCTGCTCGGACAGCGGCGAGAGGATGTCGGCCCCATGAGCACCAGACGTGTGAGCGACGACGGTGTCGTGCCAGGGATGATCGTGGGCGGCCAACGCGTTGGCCACCGATTCGATTGCGTCATCCGGGACACAAACCACGACCAGCTGCACCGATGGCGGAATCTCCGTCCCGGCACGAAGCGACCCGGCTGCTGAGGCTCCCACTCGATCGGCAAGGGCCTGGGCGTCCGCTGAGCGACGACTCAAAATTGCCTCTACCCGATATCCCCGCTCGACGAGGCGGCGGGCGAGCGCGGATCCCACGGCCCCCGCGCCGACAATGCCTACAGGTGGGAGTTTCACGGTACTGCGTGTTCGACTGAGAAATCTGACGACGGGCGCGCGAACAGAGCCGTCTGCCTGCTACGCATAATAGGATCGGGAGTACAGAAGATCTATCGCGGCCTCCAGCCGCTAAACGACGGAAGGGGCCAGCGCTAAGGCTTGAACTCCCCTTCTCTTCATCGTGTAGTTGTCCAATCGGTTCGTCGGCGTTCCCCCTGCTAGGGCGTGTAGGGAACGAGCGATTCGGTATGCAAAAGCACGCGCCATTTCGTAGTTTGGTACGTTGGCTTCGCGCGGATGATCGGTGTCGCGCCCCCTTTCCCGAGTTGTTTAAACGACGCTAGACTTTCAGACTACTCCTATGGAGATCCCCTCGCTACAGGGCCTAGAGCGAGAGCGCGGCCTCATGACCATGGAGAAGCCGCTAAAGAAGGAGGACGAGCACCAGTCCCTCCGTATCGGCGTCCCGCGCGAGGTGGCCAACGAAGAGCGTCGCGTGGCCCTAGCCCCTAGCGGAGCCAGTGCCCTCGTTGCCAACGGCCACGAGGTATACGTCGAACAGGGAGCCGGCCGGCAAGCTCATTTTCAGGATGAGGAATACACCGAATCGGGTGCCGAGCTCATCAAGAGTCCCGACGACCTCTACGGCCACTGCGATCTGATTGTGAAGGTGGGTCCGCCGAACGACGAGGAAATGGATCTGCTGCAGGAACGACAGATCCTCCTCTCGGCCCTGAACCTCGGAGGGACGACCCCTGACTTCTTGCGCCACCTCATGCGCCTCAAGATCACCGGCATCGGGTTCGAGTTCATCCGCGATCCGGACGGAACGTTCCCCCTCGTGCGAATGATGCACGAGATTACCGGCTCGATGGCGATCCAGATTGCCGGACGGTACTTGGAAAGCAACGAAGGCGGAAAGGGAGTCATGCTCGGTGGCATTTCCGGGGTCCCCCCCGCCACTGTGGTCATCCTGGGAGCCGACGTCGTCGGCGAGTGGGCGGCCCGTACGGCGCTCGGATACGGCGCTCACGTCATCGTGCTCGACACGGAGCTGGGAGCCTTGCGGGCCCTGGAGCACTATCTCGATCGGAGCATTACGACAGCAGTCGCCAGCGAGCAGTACCTTCGTCAAGCGGTTCATTCCGCCGACGTGGTCATTGGGGCCATGATGGCCAGCGGCCAGCGCTCTCCGATGCTCGTGACCGAAGAGATGGTCGCCTCAATGTCTCCGGGTGGAGTGATCGTGGATGCCGTCATGGACCAGGGCGGTTGTATCGAGACGAGCCGGCCGACCACTCACTCCGAACCGGTCTTCCGCCGTCACGACGTCATTCACTACTGCGTGCCCAACATGCCGTCCAACGCCGCGCGGACGGCCACGTATGCTCTGACGCACGTCCTCGTGCCCTACCTCATTCGCATTGGCGAAGCTGGCTCCATCAACGAAGCCTTGTGGCAGGACGAGGGGCTTCGCAATGGCACCTACGTGTACCGACAGCACCTCACGAAGAAAAGTCTGGCGACGATGTTCGGGATGAATCATCGGGACATCGAGCTGCTTATCGCGTCGGGGATTTAGGGGGACCATGTCCGAACGATCCCCGCCGTGCACTGATGTGAATGGAGGTGCCCACTGTGTACCTGGAGTCACGAGTGGAGGAGTCACGAGTCATGAGTTGACGAGGAACGAGGGAGGAGGGCTCCCGGACCGACCCGTGAAGCCTCCTGCACCACGCTGGAAAGGACCACTTCGTACGGGGGTCTTCTGAACGCAGAGTGTAGCGAAGACGCTCTGGTCCGACGTACGGCCTGCAATCGTGCCCCAATGATGCTTCTCAACGCGAATGGGACTCGCCATTCACCTGGAAAAGCAAGCGGAAAACTCCTCCTCCTGCATCTACACGTTTGGTCCCCCCGGCTCCTCTGTGGGCCGCGTGGCCCTCGATAAAGACACTGGCGACGTAGAGATTCAGGAGCTAGATGCCTCCTCAGGAGGCCCCAGCGAGCAGTTTTATCTTGCACAGGCAGTCTCTCGCCTCCACGCATACCACGAAGAGCACTCCTATCCTGCTTTCGACCAGTGGGAGGCCTAGTGGGTCTATTCCGAGGTAACGGCGTGTGCATGTTTTCTGTCTACAGGAATGTGTTCTTTCAGAAGGAGGATTCTCCGGTCAAAACCTTTTGCTACCGTGACAGGGACGACCGCCGGGCGACCTACTGGAGGGGCAAAGGCGTCGAGCCAGGACGCGTCAACTCCCTCCTCCCCGCCGAGGAGCCCCCCAATGCTTCGGGTCTTGAATAATTTTTCGCCCGAGGGTTCTGTCATCTTCAGAAATTGTATTGCGTTCACCGGGGGTGCCTCTTATTTTTGTGATCGCTTCGTTGCCCCTACTGCCCATGGGGCGTGCCAACCGGTTTCGCCCCCGACGTTTTTTCTCGACGACCCCCTCAGTAAGTATGGCAACCCCGTCTGCAGACCGTGAGCAGTGGGGCTCTCGTCTCGGATTCGTCCTTGCCGCCTCCGGCTCGGCCATTGGGCTGGGCAACGTCTGGCGGTTTCCCTTCAAAGCGGGCGACAACGGGGGAGGAGCGTTCGTGCTCATCTACCTGGCCTGTGTCGCCTTCATCTGTCTTCCGTACCTCTTTGCCGAACTGGCGCTCGGCCGGAAGAGTCAGAAAAATCCCGTTGGGGCCATCAAAGCCCTCAAGTCGCAGACTGCGTGGCCCCTCGTCGGAGGACTCTGTGTTCTGAGCGGCTTTTTCATCCTCAGCTACTACTCTGTGGTGGCCGGATGGGTCTTCGGCTACATCTTTAAAGACTTTGTCGCTCCTGCCACCGGGTCGGCCCAGTTTTTCCAGCAATTTATTGCCGATCCCGGCTGGGTCCTTCTATTTTTCTCCGTCTTTCTCGCTGCCACTGCAGGCGTCGTCTCGAGTGGGATCCGACACGGCATCGAGCTCTGGGCCAAAATTCTTATGCCCATCCTCGTGGCCCTCATCTTCATGGTCATCTTCCGGGCTGTCACGCTCCCCGGGGCCACGGACGGACTCGATTTCTATCTCAATCCGGATTTTTCGAAGGTCACTGGGCTCGTCGTCGTCGAAGCCCTCGGACAAGCCTTCTTCTCGTTAAGTCTCGGAATGGGGGCGATGATCACGTACGGATCGTATCTCTCGAAGCGGGAAAACCTCATTGTCTCCGCCGGATACGTAGCCCTTTTCGACACGGTGATTGCTCTGCTGGCAGGCCTCATGATCTTGCCTGCGGTCTTTGCCATGCAGCAAAATCCTGCCGAAGGTCCGGCCCTCGCATTTGTCGTGCTCCCTGAGGTCTTCGGCCAAATGCCTCTCGGGACGTTCGTAGGGGTGCTTTTCTTCATCCTGCTCTCCATCGCTGCACTGACCTCCAGCATCTCCCTGCTCGAGGTGGCGGTCTCTTACCTCGTCGACGAAACCTCCTGGTCGCGCCTCGGGGCGGTGTGGCTGGTCACGGGGGCGGCCTTCCTCTTCGGTCTCCCTGCCGCACTGTCTCAGGGAGCCGTGGCTTGGTTCAGCGACATGTCCTGGCTCGTGGGGACCCAGTACTTTGGAGAGGCTCCCAGTTATCTCGATCTGATGGACTTTTTCTGGGGAAGCGTTGCCCTTACCTTTGTAGCGTTCCTGCTCAGCATCTTCGTTGGATGGATCTGGGGAGCCGCCCCCGCTCTTCAGGAGCTCCGACAGGGAAACGGGATCTCTCTCGGCTCGCTCGGAGGAACCATCTGGTCCGTGGCCATCCGCTATATCTGCCCGGCGACCATTCTGGTGATTCTGATCTTCGAGATCTTTTACGACGTCCTCTTCGATCTCATGATCTAATGTCTGCTGCCGGAGCCGTTTCGTTTCGGGTCCAAGAGCCGTCGTTCGGCCTCTGGGCTCAGGCAGGCGCACTTTTCAACGGGACGCGGCCGCGGAATTGCGTTCACGCAGAGCGCCCGTTACCTTCGCTTTTGACTCCGGACTTTTCGGAAAACATCTAGCTCGGAGTTCCTCCGACCGCACACTCTCGGTTCCCTTCTCCTAATACGCACCCCCACATGGCTACCTCGACTGCCGACCGGGAAGAATGGACCTCTCGAATCGGATTTATCCTCGCTGCTGCCGGTTCCGCAATTGGGCTCGGCAATATTTGGCGGTTTCCGTATTTGGCCGGAGAAGGAGGGGGGGGAGCATTCGTCCTCATTTACCTCCTCTGCATTCTCCTCATCGGGATGCCCTACCTGTTCGGAGAGCTGTCGCTGGGTCGGAACAGCCAGCGCAACCCGGTGGGAGCGATCAAGTCCATCACGGGAGGAGGCTCGGCCTGGATCCTGGTCGGCGGGTTCTGTGTCCTCGCAGGCTTTATCATCCTCAGCTACTACAGCGTCATTGCGGGATGGGCCGTGGGCTACGCGGTGAAGGACCTCATTGCCCCCGCTATGGGATTCGAGGAGTTCGCGGCGTCCCCGTGGTTGGTCATTAGCCTGCTCGGCGTCTTTTTACTGATGACGTTCTTCGTGGTGGTCGGAGGCATCGAACAAGGGATCGAGCGCTGGGCCAAAATTTTGCTCCCGATCCTCTTCGTGCTCATGATCTTCGTCATTATCCGGGCGGTCACGCTCGACGGTGCCGCAGAGGGGATTGCCTTTTATCTGCTTCCGGATTTTTCGAAAGTGAGCCTCGACCTGGTGATTGCTGCCCTCGGACAAGCGTTCTTCACACTGAGCCTCGGGATGGGGGCTATGATTACGTACGGGTCCTACCTGTCCAAGTCCGAAGACATCGCCGTGTCCGGTGGGTACGTGGTGCTCTTTAATACCGTCATTGCCCTCATGGCGGGCCTCATGATCTTCCCCGCCATCTTTGCGATGGGGGTGGACCCGGCCACCGGTCCTGCGCTCGTCTTCGTGGTGCTTCCGGAGGTCTTTGCTCAGATGCCGCTCGGGGGTGTGGTTGGCTTCCTCTTCTTCGTCCTCCTGTCGATTGCAGCCCTCACCTCCAGCATCTCCTTGCTCGAGGTCGTCGTTTCTTACTTCGTCGACGAAACGTCCTGGTCGCGTACAAAGTCTGTGTGGGTCATCGGCGCCTTCGTCTTTCTCATGGCCATCCCGTCCGCGCTGTCCCAAGGGGCGGTTGCGTCACTCACCGACATGAGCTACCTGTTCGGAGAAGGAGGCATCTTTGGACAGACCTCGTTCCTCGGCATTCTGGACTACCTCGTTGGAAGTGCCGGACTCGCCCTCGGCGCCTTCCTCCTGAGTGTCTTCATCGGCTGGGTCTGGGGGGCGGATCAGGCCGTGGAGGAACTGAAGCTCGGAAGTGGCTGGATGACGAACCCTGTGATCTCCACCTGGGTCTTTCTGATGCGGTACGTGATCCCCATTATCGTCTTCTTAATTGTCGTTGCCAATGTGTTCAATATCGGGCTCTAAGCTTTGAACACTCCGTTCGAGGGGTCGTCAGTCACCTGTGGCGTGAAAGGCGGTCCTTCCCTTTTCAACGCCTGCGACCTCCTCTTCCTCAGCCTCGCTCTTTTTATATGGGCGTTGGGGCCAGAGGTACCGACTGCCGGGGGACATCCCTCCAGCGCCTCAGTCCTCCTGAGCGATTCGACGGACCTTCCCCCGTCCCGCGCAGGCCTTCGCCTTGCTCTGACGGAACCGAACCTCCCTCTTCTATTCTTTTCTGGGCACCGTCTCTCTGCCCCGTCGAACGATCGGTGGCTGGGCCGCGACAAAGCCAAACACGTCGTGGTCAGTGCCCTCTGGACAGTTTCAACCCAGTACGTCCTCGTGAACAAGGCCGACTGGTCCGAACCCGACGCGCTTCCGGCGTCCATTACATCCGCGGCGACCGTGGGAGTAACAAAGGAATTCTATGATGCCTCGGGAGAGACGGGACACTTTTGCGGACGAGACCTCATCGCCGATGCCGTAGGTATTGTGTTGGCTGTGGGCCTGATCGAGCTGTAGCAGGGCCGGAGAGGGATCGACTTCGCAATGTGTTTCCGTCGGGGGCTCCATTCAGAGTTCCGTACACGTCTTGACGGTCCGGCGCTCCCGTCCCCTCGTTGTCTTCTCTTCGTCCTGAGCCGTGTGCTCGATCATGACCTCCTCCCCAAACCACTTGCCGACAGGTCCCTCTGGTGGAGAGATCCTCTGCGTCGGAGAGGTGCTGTGGGATTCTCTTCCCGAGGGGCTTTTTCTGGGCGGGGCCCTCTTTAACGTGGCCGGTCACCTGCATGCGCTCCACGAGCCGAGCCTGCTCGTGAGTCGGGTCGGCGACGACATCCTCGGGGAGGAGGTGCTTCGCCGCATGCACAGCCGAGGCATGAGCACCGACCTCGTGCAGATCGATTCCGAGCGTCCGACCGGCTTCGTTCGGGTGGCCCTCGATGACGACGGAGCGCCCACCTACGAGATCGACGACCCTGTGGCCTGGGACGCCCTTGCCTGGACGGACGCCCTGGCTGAGCGAGCGGCGTCTGCCCGTGCGGTGGTCATTGGAAGCCTCTCACAGCGCAGCAGGAGGTCCGCCCACACCGTCCAATCCGTGTGTCACACGACCGACGGACTCGTGGTGTACGACGTAAACCTCCGCCCTCCCCACACAGGCCGCCCCGTCGTCGAAGCCTCGCTGCACCACGCCGACGTGGTCCTGCTCAACGACGAAGAGCTCCGCCACCTGCAGCAGTGGTTTGACCTCTCCGACGAACCTCGTCCCAGCATTTCAGCGCTCGCTGATCGATTTGCTCTCCACGCCTGTTGTGTCACCCACGGTGCCGACGGGGCGAGCCTCTGGACGGCACGCACCTGGAGCACACATCCCGGCTACAGCGTGGAGGTTCGAGACACCGTCGGCGCCGGAGATGCCTTCCTAGCGGCCTTCCTGTCAGGCTTCCTCGCCGGTCATTCCGGGGAGACGCTTCTCACTCTTGCCAATCGGCTCGGGGCGTACGTGGCGTCCCATCCCGGGGCCCTTCCTTCCTATGACCTCGAGGCGCCGGAGGACATCGAGCACATCGCCCTCAACGAATAATCTCCTTCTCCTCCCAACCAGGCGATGATTCTGTGAACGTAGTTCTGTCCTCTGCCCTTTCTGTCCTTATCGGGGATCATCCACCCGGCCCTCGGAGTTTCGATAGTGTGCGGCTGGAGGGGTAGAGCACCCAGTTGTCGCGGGCGTCTCTTGCTCTTCTTTCAGTAACCAGCGGCCTTTGCGGGTCGCCGTTTTGTTGTCATGAGCGACGCCGTTCAAGACCACTGCGGGATTTTTGGGATCTACAACCACCCCGATGCATCCCGCCACATTTACTATGGCCTGCACGCCCTACAGCACCGAGGGCAGGAATCGGCCGGGATCGTCACCTCGACCTACGACGACTCGAAGCAGAAGCCCTCGATGCGAGTGCACAAGGACTTTGGACTCGTCCTCGAGGCCTTTGACGACCCGGATCTCTTTGAAACCCAGCTGCAGGGAGACGCAGGGATCGGGCACAACCGGTACTCCACGAGTGGAGCGACGAACAACCGGGCGAACATTCAGCCCTTGGTCGTGCACCACCGCAAGGGCAATCTGGCTCTTGCCCACAACGGAAACCTGTCCAATGCTCGGGAACTGCGGAAGAGCTTCAGCGAGCGGGGCACTCTCTTCCAGACGACCAGCGACAGTGAGCTCATCCTGCACCTTACGGCCCAGAGTCGGCGGCAGAATCACCTCGACCAGATCATGGACGCCCTGATGCAGGTCGAGGGGGCGTACTCGCTGCTGCTTCTCACGGACGAGCACATGATTGCGGTCCGGGACCCGAATGGCTTCCGCCCGCTCGCCCTCGGCCGCCTCGACACACCCGAGGACCACGAGGGCCCGGCCTACTGTGTGGCCAGCGAGACGTGTGCGTTCGACATGATCGACGCCGAGTACGTCCGCGACATCGAGCCCGGTGAAATTCTGGTCATCGACCGGGAGGGCTGCGTCAACGACGGCGATTTTCAGAGCCACGAGATTCCTACCAAGTACGGCGTCAGCCAGTGCGTCTTCGAGTACGTCTACTTCTCCCGACCGGACTCGAAAATCTTCGGTGAGATGGTCGACAAGGTCCGGCGACAGCTCGGTGTACAGCTCGCCCACGAAGCCCCCGTGCCCGAGGTTGGCGAGGACGAAAAGACGCCCATCGTGGTCCCGGTCCCCGACTCCGCCAACACTTCGACCCTGGGGTTTGCGCTCGAGTGCCAGGAGATGGGGCATCGATGCCGGTTTGACCTGGGGCTCATCCGCAACCACTACGTGGGACGCACCTTTATTGCCCCCGGGCAGGACCGTCGCGAGATGAAGGTGCGCTGCAAGTTCAATACGGTACAGGGCCTGCTCGAAGATCGCACGGTGGTCGTGCTCGACGACTCGATCGTGCGGGGCACCACGGCCCGCTATCTCGTCGACATGCTGCGCGACTCCGGCGCCAAGAGCGTTCACTTCCGGGTTTCTTCCCCACCGGTGATTAGTCCCTGTTTCTACGGAATGGACTTTCCGAACGCCGACGAGCTCCTAGCGAACAAGTTCGACAGCATCGACGGCATGCGTAACTACCTGGGCGTCGACTCGCTGGCCTACCTGTCCGAAGAGGGGCTGATGGAGGCCGTCCACTCGGCCAACGACAGTGACCTCGGCTACTGCCGGGCCTGCTTTACCGGCGAGTACCCCGTTCCGGTGGAGGAGGACATGTCGAAGCACGAATTTGACCAGGAGGCCCCGGCGCCAACGGCATGAGTATGGATGGGTGGATGTTTGGACGAATGGAAGAAAAAGGGCCCGAGGCACTGACTTAAAGTCAGGAGGCGCATGGCGGGCCCTCACCTCCCTTCCACACATCCATCCGTCTCGCCTTCCACACCTCCAGCCATCCCTCCCTCCACACCGACGAAGTCAACGTCAGTACCCCAGCGCAGCCCCGATTCGGCGCGGGTCGGCGCCGCCGTAGTAAACGCGCTCGACATCGGGGCGGTTGGACGGATACAGTGCCTCGATGCCGTGGGCTCGGCCCCACTGGTCGTTGCCCCAGATGCCCTGCTCGACGTTCCAGCCGCGGCGTCGCAGGTTCCGACGCACGTCCCGGGGCAGCGCATGGGCCTCGTAGTGCAGCGTCTCCGGCTTCCACTGGTGGTGGACTCGCCCGGCCGTGACGGCCTTCTCGACGGGCATGCCGTGATCGATCACGTTCATGATGACCTGAAAGACCGTCGTGATGATCGTCGACCCGCCGGGAGCCCCCACGACGAGCAACAGGCGACCCTCGGGGTCTTCGACGATCGTCGGGGACATGGACGACACCATCCGCCGCTCCGGCGCCACAAGGTTGCGCTCGGTCCCGGAAAGGCCGAACTGATTGGGCACGCCCGGCTTCAGCACGAAGTCGTTCATCTCGTTGTTCATGAAGAACCCGGCCCCGTCGACGACCACCTTCGAGCCGTAGCCGCTGTTGAGCGTGGTGGTGACACTTACGGCACGACCCTCGTTGTCCACGACCGAATAGTGGGTCGTTTCCATCGACTCGCGTACAGCCAGGGCATCCCCCGCCTCTACTGAATCACTCGGGGTCACCCGAGCCGAATCGAAGTTGGCCATCCGGTTGTGCATGTACTCCTCACTCGTGAGGGTTCGGGTCGGCACCGTCACGTGATCCGGATCCCCCAGCCATTTTGCCCGATCAGCAAAGACGCGCCGCATGGCCTCTCCGAGATAGTGGACAGTGGCACTGGACTGAAAGCCCATCTGGTCAATGTCTTTTTGCTCGGCCGCATTCAAGAGCTGGGCGATGGCGACACCGCCGGAGGAGGGCGCCCCCATCACATGCACATCGTAGCCCCGATAGTCGGTAGTGACGGGCTCGCGCTCGACGGCCTCGTACTCCGCCAGATCTTCCTTCGTGATCAGTCCCCCATTCTCTTGAAACTGGCTGGCAATGAGCTCGGCGGTGCGCCCCTCGTAGAACCCGGCTCGGCCCTCGTCCCGAACTCGCTTCAGCGTTTCGGCGAGGTCCGTCTGGACGAACCGTTCGCCGGGACGATACTGCTCCGATGCATCGCCTTTTGTAAAGTATTTTTCCGTGCTCGGAAAGTCCGCCAAGGAGCTGTACGAGCCATTCAGATTCGACGCCTGCAGGGGCGAGAGCATAAAGCCCTCCTCGGCCAGGCGGATGGCGGGCGCCAGAACGGTCTCGCGGTCGAGGGTGCCGTGCTCCTCGAGGGCCTTGAGCAACCCTGCGACGGTGCCGGGCACGCCGGAGGCCAGGTAGCCGCGGCGGCTGCGGGCACGGGCGGCATTGCCTTGCTCGTCGAGGTAGACCTCCTGGGTCGCCCCGCTGGGGGCGTCCTCGCGGTGGTCGATGGTGGTCACGCTGCCGTCCGGCTGCCGGATCACCATAAACCCGCCGCCGCCAATGTTGCCGGCAATGGGATACACGACGGCGAGGGCAAAGCCGGTCGCCACTGCCGCGTCGACCGCATTGCCGCCCTTCTGTAACATCGTTCGTCCGGCCGCAGACGCCTCGCGCCGGGCCGCAACGACCATCCCCTGCTCGCCGTAGGCGGGTGCAGGATCGGTCATCGGCGCCTGTTGCGCCCGGGAGCGATCCGTCTCCGTCTCGGTGGTTTGCGGCGAAGCGGAAGATTGATCTCCCGGAGTCGACGGGGTCGACTCGGGCGAGCAGGCCGGGGTCAGTACGAGAGCGAGTGTCAGGAGAAGCGCGACGCTGAAGGAGCGCCTCTTCGAGACCATATGCATTACACGACAAGAACGGGTGGTAGAGACTGCTACCTCACAAGGTAGGCCCCCCTCGTTCGAATGACAAACGTCTGTTCGGGTGTATCCTTCGAGTAGAAGTATAGACAGAACGTCCCACTGCCAGCGGCACCGCATTCGTTTGAAAACGACCTCCCTTCGCTAAAACGCTTTGCGGTTCCCTTGCCCATCAACCCGGTAGGGCTGTCTATCCTCGACCAGAACGGTTCTCCCCCACGTCGATGGCCACCACACGACCGCCGAATCGGGTCTGTACGGTGTTCAAGAGCGCATCCCCGTCGTCCTCCTCCCCTTGCGAGAGCTCCCTGAGTGGTATCGTCCCGTATTGGATGTCGGTACTACTCCTCACACCCGTGAGGAGCTGATCGTAGCTCGAATGCGGTCTGGCAGAGACTCTAAAACAGGCTTTATTCGTGTGACAATTTGCCTCGCCTTGAACTTTTCGGCGCGCCCATCAATACTACGAGTATATTTTCTAGCAAACATGGCATATAATGTATTTTTTCCGCTGCCATTCTTTCTATGTCCCGATTCTCTCTTCTCCTCCTCGTCTTTCCCTTCCTGTTTGGCGCCGTTTTTCTGGCCGGTTGCTCCTCCTCGACCGGGGAGACCGATGAAACGCATCCCCATCCCCACGCCGAGCCCGGCGAAGAGGCTGGCGTCTACCCGGACCGAGTGACCCTGACGTGGGCGCAAGATCCGACCTCTTCCCTCAGCGTGTCGTGGCGCACGGATACGACCGTTACGACCCCGA
>CAYXAD010000021.1:0-23016 GCA_964462965.1 uncultured Salinivenus sp. | reverse complement strand
GGCCCAATTCGTGCATGCCATAGAGCACACGCCGGTGGACCGGCTTGAGGCCGTCACGCACGTCAGGAAGCGCTCGGCTCACGATCACCGACATGGAATAGTCGATGTAGGAGGATTTCATCTCCTCCTCGATGTTGATCGGGATAATGCGGCTACTGTCCGCTTCCATACTCACGGAAAAGGGCTACTGGCGAAGACAATTCGGAACGGTGAAATGGAACGGACGCAGGCACAAAATACGACGCACTTGCGACGCCCATAACCCTAATAAATATAGGTATTGAGGGGCACAAGTGCCACTCAAATGCCCCTATGGCGAAACCTCTATACGCTTTTGATATCTCGCCCCTGCAGTGGGTAGAAGTTGGATTGTAGTAGACATTCGCGGAGGGGGCGAGGCCGCCGAACCGTC
Organism: uncultured Salinivenus sp.; assembly: GCA_964462965.1. GTDB lineage: Bacteria > Bacteroidota > Rhodothermia > Rhodothermales > Salinibacteraceae > Salinibacter. The sequence continues at coordinate 22,604 of CAYXAD010000021.1, read as the reverse complement.
CCTTTTCCGGGACGTACGAGTCGAAAACTTCGGGGGAGTTTTTTTTCGGTGTCGCGTTGCCCGATTCTTGCCTGAGGATGTTCACGGTTTCGGTCCGGTTGTTCGCCCTCGGCGTTGGTTTCTTGGTCTGTGCCTCGTTCGTCCGTATGCCCCCGTTTTCTTCTCAGCACCCGGCTGCTTCGAGTGACACGACCCTCGCGCCGGAGGGCTTCGATTTGCAGGGCCACCGAGGGGCGCGCGGGCTCGCCCCGGAAAATACGCTGCCCGCGTTTCGGCGGGCGCTCGACCTCGGGGTGACCACCCTCGAGATGGATGTTGTCCTGAGTGGGGACGAAGAGGTGGTCGTGTCGCACGAGCCCTGGATGAATCCGGAGATCTGCCTAGCCCCGAGCGGCGAGCGCATCCCGAAGGGGGAAGAGCGCCAGCATGCCCTCTACGACATGAGCTACGATCGCATCGCGGCCTACGACTGTGGAAGTCTACAACCGTCCCAGTTTCCCGAGCAACAGAACCAGCCCGTTTCGAAGCCGCGCCTCCGAGAGGTGCTACAGGACGCTGAAGCGTATGTCCAGGACCGTTCGCGCGAGCCGGTCTTCTACAACATTGAAATAAAGAGCCGGCCTGCGTGGGAGGGACGGTTTCATCCCGATCCGGAAGCCTTTGCGGAGCACGTACTTGCCGTCGTGCAGGACGCCGATGTGGAGGCCCGAACGACGGTCCAATCCTTTGACCCGCGGACGCTGGAAGTCGCCTCTCGCCGAAATGAAGTCGTGCGTATTGCGCTCCTTGTTAACTGGATGGGAAATCAGGGACTGGCCTCCAATCTCGCCTCCCTGTCCTTCACCCCCGACATTTATAGCCCGGACCAGCGACTCGTGGACGAGGCCCTAGTCGCCGCCGTTCACGAGCAAGGAATGAAGATGATTCCGTGGACCGTCAATGATCGGACCACCATGAGGCGGTTCATTCGACAGGGCGTCGATGGGTTGATCACGGATTATCCGGATCGAGGACGTGAGGTTCTCCGTTCGCTGGATCGCTGGTAAATTCCCTCGAAGTGACTCCGTTCGTAGCGTTCCATCCGCCCAGAGCACATTCAACGGAGGAGATTGTGGCTGGCTCTTTGCCATCGAACCATGGCGATGATATGCTTTTGTAAAGACCCCTTGCATGAAGGGGGGATTGAAGGTTAGATTCTCTCTCTTCCGCTAGTCCGTGTCGCTCGAGTTTGAGTCACACGTCGTCACCTTCTTCACCACGCGACCGACAGAGTCTTGAGCTTAACCGTTGTTGCGAACCGCGTCCCCATTCGACAGACCGAGGACGGTTGGGAAACCTCTGTGGGGGGGCTAACGACGGCCCTTCTCCCTGTGCTTGAAGATCAGGGAGGGGTCTGGGTGGGAATGGGGGAAAATCCTGATCTTCCGGTTCGGCAGGAGTATCCCGCCGACGATCCCGACTTTCTCGTTCGTCGAGTTCCGCTGAGCACCGAGGAACTCGACGGGTACTATTATGGAATGGCAAATCGAGTACTCTGGCCTGTCTCTCATTACCTCATCCAGCACCTTGAGCTAAAGAAGGAGTTTATTGAGACCTATCGGCACGTCAATAAACGCTTTGCCGACGCCGTTCTCGAAGAGACGAAGGGAGGGGAGGGCGAGGTGATCTGGATTCAGGATTATCACCAGATGCTTTCGCCGAACCTCATTCGGGAAGAGCGCCCCGAGGCCACCATTGGTCACTTTTGGCACATCCCTTGGCCGGCGATGGAGGTCTTTCGGATCCTTCCCTGGTCGAGAGAGATGCTCCGCGGGATGCTCGGGTGTGACCTCATTGGGTTTCACGTCGAAGAGTACGTCGACAACTTTATTGAAAGTGCCGAGGTGTTGCTTGGGGCCGACGTAGACGGCAACCGTATTCGGTACGACGGCCGAGAGACGCGCGTGGAGGCGCATCCCATCGGCATCGAGGTGGATCGGTTTAAAGAAATGGCGGACGACGCTTCGATCAGGCAGGAGGCTCAGAAATTTCGGGAACGACTGGGGACGGACTACATCGTCATCGGCATCGATCGGCTCGACTACACGAAGGGCATCCGGTCCCGGATGCTTGCCTTCGAGGAGTTCTTGGAGGAGAACCCCGAATATCACGGCAACGTCAGCTTTTTTCAGATTGCAACCCCGAGTCGGACCAAGCTCGAGTCGTATCAGAAAATCCGGCGGGAGGTGGACGAAGTGGTGGGACGCATCAACGGCCGTTTTGCACGCAATAGCTGGGTGCCCGTCAATTACCGATATCGCACCTACACGCAGTACGAGCTCTGTGCCTTTTACCGAGCTGCGGATGCAGCGCTCATCACCCCGCTTCGCGACGGGATGAACGTCGTGACGCAGGAGTTCATCACCGCGTCGCAGAACGGAATGCTCATCCTTTCGGATCTGACGGGGGCAGCATATCTACTGCCGGAGGCCGTGCAGGTGAATCCCTATGACCAGGAGGGGGTGGCAGACTCCATCAAGCGGGTTCTCGAGATGCCCGAGGAAGAGAAACAGGAGCGAATGCAGGCCTTAAAGCGGACGATCGAAGAGCTAGACGTTCACAACTGGGCCGATGATTTCCTGGATGCTCTCCGAGGGTAGGTCCTGCCTGGTTTCGCGGCTACGTTGTCCTACGAGCGAATCGGCTTCCGATCTTATGCCCCCGGTCGTTGAGGCTCCCTTGTTCTTTCTCGACTACGACGGAACCCTGGCGCCGATCGTCGAGCACCCGGAGGCTGCCGTGCCTCATCCCGAAGCGCCCAAATTGCTGCGTCAGCTCGAGTCCCGCTTTCCCCCTGTGTGGATCGTTACCGGGCGTGACCTTCAGGCACTGTCGTCGTTTCTCGATCTGCCCCTCCGCGTGATTGGGCTCCACGGGGCTCAGCAAGGCACCGTCGGGGGGACGGCCGAGCGTCTCATGTCCGAGAAGGCCGTTCAGGCTCTTTCTGAGCTCCGCGAGTCGATGCCTTCGATCGACGGACTGCGGGTGGAGGAGAAGGATCAAACGTTTGCGGTCCATTACCGACAGGCGCCCAACAAATCGGAGGCGCGAGAACGGCTCGAAGGCTGGCTCGAGACGATGCCCGAGGTGCTGGAGGCCATTTGGGGCAAGGACGTGGTCGAGCTTCGCCCGAAAGGCCTTTCGAAAGGGACGGCCGTTCGTCGCATCGCGGATAAACATCCAGACCGAACCCCGGTCTGCCTCGGAGACGACGAGACGGACGAGGATGCGTTTCGCGCCCTCCAAGAACTGGACCGGGACGCCGTCACCATAAAGGTGGGGGAAGGGGACACGCAGGCATCTTTCCGACTTGAGGGACCGGACGAGGTGATGGAGTACCTCCAACGGTACGTTTGATTCGTCACTGAGTGCGCTCAAGCGTGAAGTAGGGACTTTCAACGTTTTTGAGCGAAGCGATTCCGCCCTCGTGGAAGGACTGTCTTCCAGAACGGGCGGCTCCGCTTGCGACTTGAAGATTTCTCCGCTTCGGGGCCTAGCGGCCCCTCCGGTCGAAAGGACGACATTCCATAAGATTGGATTCCACAAGATGGGATTTGAGCGCACCTATGTAATGGTGTGCACCGCGGACCGCCTCGATCGCCTGAAATCGGCGATCTGCGACCTGGCCCGACGGCGTCGGGATCCGCCGTCTCGACGAAAACAGCACGTAGGTCGCAACTTGAGTTCTCTAGGAACAGAGCGCTTCCGAATTCGGGCGAATCTCCCGGATGATCTCCAGAAACTCTGCCAAAATCATGGCTGTGGCCCCCCATACAATGTGTCCGTCGACATCGTAAAATGGCACGTCGACGGTTGAACCCTGGAGGGTCCAGGGTTCCATCCCGCAGGTGGTTGCGGAAAGAAGATGGGGGAGGGGAGCCTGAACGATCTCGTCGACTTCTCTGTCTGTGGGCGAGAGCGAAAGTTCGTGGAATGCGGTACCGACGAACGGATGAACGCAAAAATTGGACGGGGGAACGTACAGCGGAGTCAGGGCTCCGAGAAGCTGCACGGACTCGGAGGGGAGATCGATTTCTTCTTCGGCTTCCCGGAGAGCGGTCTCTGGGAGAGTTTCGTCGTCTTCCCGTTGGCCGCCCGGGAGGGAAAGCTGGCCGGCGTGATCGGGGAGCTCCTCGTGTCGCACCGTAAGAACGATCGCAGGCGTGTCGGCGTGAGCGTGAAGGAACACCAGGACCCCGGCGTCGCGACACGCTCGTCCGTCCACCGACAACGCTTGACGACGGGCCGGATAGCGAGGGGCCATCCTGAGATGTGCTTCGTGACCGGGCAATGGTTGTTGCAGACGGGTCGACAACCGGTCAACGAGAGACGAAAGGGAGAGGCTCATGGATCGACAAACACTGGAGTCGTTCGGAGGGGAACTCCTCCGTGAAAAGAAAAACCCCTGTCCGGGGCTCTTCCCGGACAGGGGCAGCAGCAGCGCGTATTCTCCGCAGATCGGACTTACTGAATCTCGATCTGGCGAGGCTTCACCTCCTCCGTCTTCGGCACGTGGATGGTGAGCACACCATTTTCGTAGCTGGCGCTAATCTCATCCTCGTTCACGGTGCGGGGGAGGGTGAAGGAGCGGCGGAAGTGGCCGAAGGAGCGCTCGACGCGCACGTACTCTTCGTCTTCTTCGGTGTGATCACTCGACCGCTCTCCACTAATGATCAGCTGATTGTCCTTGTAGTTGATGCTCAGGTCCTCCTTGTTCATCCCCGGCATGTCGAGGTGGATGCGATAGGCATCATCCTTCTCGACGAGATCCATCCGGGGCTGCCAGACCGCCTGGCGGGAGCCGGCGTCTTCGTCCTGGTCCCGGGAGGGGAAGAAGCGGTTGAAAACGCGATCGATCTCGCCCTGAAGGTCGTTGAGCGTGCGGTTGCGGTTGCGGGAGCGGGTCAGACTTGTCATGGTTTATCGAGTTGTTGTTCAAAGGTATGGCGTGTCGTGGAGGGGACGTTGTGACCTGTGGTCACATCCTCATCCCTTTATTCCACTTTGCCACAGAAGCAACAGGTGTACCACGCCTTTTTTCGGGGACAATTTTCTGCCACATCGACGGTGAACTCCGACGAGATGACACGCTCCCACAGGCCGACCGCAATTGTGACAAAACGGAGGCAGTTCGTTCTGCCACCCCGACAAATAAACTGCAGGTCTACAGTCTATGAACTGCAGAGATGTCGGTTGGGAGAGACCTCCTGAAGCGAGCCCCGCATACAATCCGGACCCGGCTCGTCGTTATTCACACGTGGCCGGCAGGACGGTCCCTTCCGCTGTGCCAAAGCCGACCCGGTAGCCCTCCCCCTGTGCGTAGCCACGCATGATAACGCGGTCGCCATCTTCGAGGAAGGTTCTTGTTTCTCCACCGGACAGGGAGACGGGGTTTTCGCCGCGCCAGGACAGCTCTAGCATGCTTCCGTAGCTATCTTCGGTCGGGCCGCTGATGGTGCCGGAGGCCATCAGGTCGCCGGGTCGGGCATTGCAGCCGTTGACGGTGTGGTGGGCGAGCTGCTGGTGAATGGTCCAGTACATGTGCTGGAAGTTGGTCTGACAGACCGTATGTGGAGCAGTCATGGAAGGCGTTTGGAGAGCGACCTCCAGCTGAATGTCGTAGGCCGCATCGTCATCGGTCTGTAGGTAGTCGAGTGGTTCCGGGTCCTGGGCAGGAGCGGGGGCCCGAAAAGGGTCGAGCGCCGTCATCGGTACGATCCAGGGCGAGATGGTGGTAGCGAAACTCTTCCCGAGAAACGGCCCGAGAGGCACGTATTCCCATCCCTGGATGTCGCGAGCACTCCAGTCGTTTACCAAGACCATTCCAAAGATGTGGTCCTCGGCCTCGTCGATGGGAATAGGGCGGCCGAGTTCATTGCCCGAACCGACGAAGAACCCCATCTCGAGCTCAAAATCCAGAAGTTGAGTGGGGCCGTAGACCGGGGGAGCATCGTCCTCCGGCTTTTGCTGGCCGCAGGGGCGTCGGACGTCCTGGCCACTGAGGATGACGGAACTGGCTCGACCGTGATACCCTACCGGCAGGTGCTTCCAGTTGGGTTGAAGGGCGTTTTCAGCCCCCCGAAACATGGTCCCGACATTGGTGGCGTGCTGCTCCGAGGAGTAGAAGTCGGTGTAGTCCCCCACGTCGACCGGGAGATGGAGCGTAACCTCGGAACGAGGATGGAGGACCCGCTCCCGAAGGGAGGCATCGTCGCGCAGCTCCGGGGTGTCGGCACGCAGAAGGGAGTGGACCTTGTCGCGAACCGCCGACCAGACGGAAGGCCCTAGCGCCATAAACTCATTAAGGGTCGACGCAGAAAAGGGCCGTGTATCGTCGAGAGAAGGGTGATCGAATCGTTCTTCCTCGTGGAGAACGGCCAGGTCGAGCACATGCTCACCAATGGCGACGCCAACCCGAGGGGTGTGCTCGCTGGGGGGAGTGAAGACTCCATACGGGAGATTTTGAATGGGGAAGTGGCTCTCGGCATCGACATCGAGAAAGGAAGAGAAAGAGGGATCGATCGTCGGATCGTTCATTGGAGAAAGGAAACAGTACGCGGAAGAACACGAGAGAGGGAACGGCGAAACTGGAATCGTCGAGTCTTACAACAACTCGAGCTCTCGAAGATGGTCAATGGGCTCTTCGAAGCTACAGCTGCCGAACGAGAGGGCAAGCGTTTCCCGAGCATGGCGTACTCCGTCGAGGGAAACAGAAAGGTCCCGCCATGCAATGGCGTTCTGGAGGAACCGGAAGTTGTCAGCCGTCTCCTCCCGAAGAATTTCTTGCACGTGGGGAGGAGCGAGCTGATGTTCGGAGGCGAGGGCGGCGGCTCCAAAGATGTTAATGAAGCCATGCATCTCCGTGTCCAGCCCGTCGTCGTAGTGTCGGACAGGGTGGTGCAGGCCGGCGGTGGCTTTAAAGGGGATGCCGGCGTCTCGGCACGACACGATCAAGGTGGCTGCATGCTCTATGCTGGGGACATCGGCCGGCTCGGCACCTCCGCAGCGCATCTTGAGCCCAACCTTCGAACGGGGCGGAACGGCCTGCTGGCTGTTGTGCTCGGCAACGGCAGCACAGACATCAGGGAGCCCCTGAACTGCATCGTCGTGCATGGGAATCTCGAGAAAGAGGTCGAGCTTTGCAGTGCCGGCGGCAACGAGCTCTCGGCTCACCGCCGTGAGAAAGGAGCCGATCTCAGACTGAGGACTTCCTACCAATGAATCCGGCAGGCGCACCTCCATGGCGTCGACTTGGGCTTGTCCCTTGTGGGCCTCGTCGAAGGCCTCGATGACGTCCAGATCCCGGGTAAATGCTTCCAAGAAGGTATCGAGGTCGTCCCCCCCCGTGCCCAGGACGGAAAACCGGTATGGGGGCTCCTCTTTGAAGAGCCCGCGATACGGGGTCAAATCGGGAAGGCGGCGAACCGGTAGGACAAATCGGGCCAGCATCCACGCTTCGGGCTCTTCGCGATAGGTTGCATAGTTGTTCAGGGCCCGATCGAGAGAAAGATCTGCTGGAGGAAAGAGTCCGGCGTAGTCGATGGTTTCGTGGAGGAGCGTGCGGAGACCGGGAGGGATGAGGGCATTGGATGACTCAGTCTGTTCCATGGGAGCGAGGAGAGTGAGTGTGGAGAGGAGAGGGGCTCGTAGTCAGGGGGGCGGAGGCTCGGGCACTGGAGTCCACGGAACCCCACGTCCATGCCCTCAACACGCCCGCACGCCGAACGTTCTCTTACAGTGTGAAGGGCGTTCTCGGGAGCGCTTCCAAGAAAACAAAATGGGCGAGCAGTTACAATTCTACGGGCCGTTTAGAGAGAAAGCGGAGTTCACAGAGGGATGATGGAAACGAATTGCAACCCCTTTCCATTTTGTATACGTTACCGAACAGTTTTAGAGTCCCTGACGGTTGGTGCGGTCTCCCAGAAAGTATTCGCTGGGAGATTCTTTAACGTACAAGCCTGATCAAGGGTCGAATTCCCCCAGTTGGATCGTTCGACGAATCCTTTCATCTTCCGACACCACACGATGACGACGCGACAGTCAGCGCTTTACGCTCTTTTTTGCGGAAGCCTTCTTCTGGCAGTTTTATCAGGTTGCTCGGCCGGCAATCCGCACATGAGTGATGCCGAGGACGCTCTCGAGCAGCAAAACTTTGACCGTGCGCTCGCGAGTGTCGACTCGGCGCTTGCCCAGGATTCCGCGAACACAGAGGCATACATGCTGAAGGCAGATATCCTGCGCCAGCAGGCAGACAGTACTATGCCTCCGGAGGAGTATAAGGATCTGTTTCGCCGGGCCCGCGAAGCGGAAGAGACGGCGATTAAATACGATGAGGGGCTGCGTAGTGATGTGCAGACCCAGCAGCAGCTTGCGTACATTCAAGAGTATCAGCGAGGGGCCGATGCCTTTAATCGTGCGCAGCAGAGTGGCGAGGAGGAAGATTTTCTTCGCGCTGCTGCCTTCTTTGGGGCGGCCGGTGCCATTGAGCCCGACTCCGCGGGGCCTCATTTAAATGAGGCCTATGCGCGCCTGAATGCTCAGCAACGGGAGGAGGCAATTCCTGCCTTGGAGCATTACGTCGAGAAGGCGGACACTGTAGATGAAAGAGCGTACACCATTCTCGGTCAGCTCTATCTTACTAACGACCGGACGCAGGACGCGATCTCTCTCCTTGAACAGGCCACCGAGGAGTATCCGGAGAACGAGGAACTTCAGTCCCTTCGGCTCAATGCGTACAATCGGGCCGGTGAGACGGAGCAGGCCATGGAGGCGTACCGGGAACAGATTGAGGAGAACCCGGACAATGCGACCTATCGATACAACTATGGCTCGCTCCTCCTCAATGCAGACCGCTACGACGAAGCCATCGAGCAGTTAAGCCAGGCGGTCGAGCTGGAGCCCGACAATGTCCAGGCGCAGTACAACCTCGGAGCGGCCTACGTGAATAAGGCGGTGGCGTTCGACGACAGCCTTGCTGCCATCGAAGACAGTGTCAGAGAAGCGGAGCGAAGCCTTACGAGCGAGGAGGAACAGCGCATCCGTGAGCTCGCCCAAAAGCGACAGACAGCCTTTGAAAACGCCATTCCTCCGCTCGAACGAGCTCGGCAGATGAGTGGCCCTGGAGATGAATATCTCGAGGACGCGTGCATGGCCCTGTTTCAGGCATATGTTCAGACCGAACAAGAAGAGAAGGCCGCACAGGTTGAAGAATGTGCCGGGTACGAAGAAGGTCGAGTCGATGAGATGGGCGAAGGAGAGGGTGGAAACTAACTCTCGTTCTGCCGTCTCGTATTCCCCTGTGGGGTAGTATTTTGCGGCCCCGGGCCTCCAGCCGGAGGTCCGGGGTTTCGTGCTTTCCCCCACCCCCAGACCCCAATTGCTCTTTTCCACATAACTACGTTACGCGATGTCGGACGACTCTTCTCCGTTCCTTGACTCTTCGGACCGTTCTGGGTTTGGGACCCGAGCCGTACATGCCGGACAGGCGCCCGATCCCTCCACCGGCGCAGTAATGACGCCGATTTACCAGACGTCGACCTATGACCAGGAGGCACCCGGGAAGCACAAGGGCCACGAGTATTCTCGGGTGTCGAATCCGACGCGTTCTGCGCTCGAAGCCAACCTGGCCGGGCTGGAGGGGGCCGAGCACGGCATTGCGTTTAGCTCGGGCGTGGCCGGCATCGATGCGATTGTCAAGAGCCTTCGCCCCGGGGACCACATCGTGGCGACGGATGATCTGTATGGCGGAACGTATCGGCTGTTGCGGCAGGTCTTTGAGCCCCTCGGCATTGAGGCCTCTTTCGTCGACATGAGCGATCCCGGGCGGGTAGAGGAGGCCATTCGCGAAGCCACCACGCTGCTCTGGATCGAGACGCCGACGAACCCTCTCATGCGCGTCGTGGACATCGAGGCCCTGTGCGATCGTGCGCATGCCCATGACGTGTCTGTTGCTGTAGATAATACGTTTGCCTCTCCGTATCTCCAGCAGCCTCTTGCTCTTGGAGCGGACCTCGTTTTGCATTCGGCCACCAAGTATCTGGGGGGGCATTCTGATCTCGTGCTGGGAGCCGTCTGTACGAATGACGATGAATGGGCCGAGCGTCTTCGCTTCCAGATAAAGAGCACCGGTGCCTCGCCCGGCCCGATGGACTGCTTCTTGACCCTCCGCGGCACAAAGACGCTGCATGTGCGCATGGAGCAGCACTGTGCCAATGCGCGACAGCTGGCCCACATGCTACACGACCATCCCAAAGTGGGGCAGGTCCGCTACCCCGGACTTCCGTCGCATCCCGGGCATGCGCTCGCCAGCAAGCAGATGTCAGATTACGGAGGCATGATTTCCTTCGAGTTGGCCGACGACGACATGGACAAGGCGCTCGCTCTACTGGAGGAGGTGGAGGTCTTTACCCTCGCCGAGAGCCTCGGCGGGGTGGAAAGTCTCATCGAGCACCCGGCCTCTATGACCCATGCCTCCATTCCAGCCGAAGAGCGTGAAAAGATTGGACTGTCCGATTCACTGATCCGACTCAGTGTAGGCATCGAGACGGGGGACGACCTCGAAGCCGATCTCGTGAAGGCCCTGGAGCGAATATAAGAGTCGTTGCGTTTTCTTCTCCGAGCATGCCCCAGACGGCTCGTACGTCGAACCGAGTTTCTCCCGGCTATGCATCCTGCTCAGCGACGAGGGGAAGACGCGTTCGACGCGGGCAGGGGAATTAGGTCTTCTCCGTCGTATCGATCAAGGATTGAAGCTCTTCCTTGAAGCGGGACGTGAGGGCGTGGGCGTCGTCCTCAGTGGCTGCTTCGGCGTACACGCGGAGGATGGGTTCGGTATTCGATGGGCGCATGTGGACCCATCCATCGTCAAAGTCAATTTTTAGGCCGTCGATGGTAGAGCTCTCTTCGTCCTCGTAGCGATGGGCCAGCTCCGAAAGCAGTTGGTCGGCCGGGACGTCCGGCAGGGGCAGCTTGTCCTTCACCATGGCATAGTGAGGCAGGTCGTCGTGGAGGGCACTCAGGGGTTGGCCCGACGTGGCGAGATGCTGGAGGATGAGGGCGGTGCCGGCGAGGGCGTCTCGGCCGTAATGGAGATCGGGGAGGATGACGCCTCCGTTTCCCTCACCGCCCAGGATGGCGTCGGTTTCGTGCATTCGTTGCACTACGTGAATCTCGCCGACAGACGATCGATACACGGGCTGATTGTACCGGGCCGCCACGTCTTCGATGGCACGGGAGGAGGAAAGATTGGTGACGAACGGGCCTTCACGATGCTGCCACAGGAAGTCGGCAGCGAGGACCTGGGTGAGCTCTTCGAGAATGAAACGGCCCCGGTCGTCCACGAGGGCGAGGCGGTCGGCGTCCGGGTCCACAGCCACACCGAGGTCGGCGTCCAGGTCGGGCACTGCCTTCGTCAGCTCCGTGAGGTGGTCGGGGCGGGGCTCTGCCGGATGAGCAAACTGGCCGTTGGGGGTGCAATTCAGACAGTGCACGTTCTCTTCGGCCACCCCGAGACGGTGTAGGAGCCGGGGCAGGGCGATTCCGCCGACGGAGTTGATCCCGTCGACGACGACGGACAGATTTCGAGTGGCAATGCGCTCCGGATCGATGACGTCGAGCGCAAGAATTGCGTCAATGTGCGTGGCGAGGGCATCCCGGGACGCGTAGGAGCCGACTTCTGCGGACTGCACCGGGGTCGCCTCTCCCCCCTCTGCTCGTTCGATCACTGTGTCTCCTTCTTCCGGAGTCAGGAATTCGCCCTTCTCGTTCAGCAGCTTGAGGGCGTTCCACTCTTCTGGGTTGTGGGAGGCAGAGAGGATGATGCCTCCTGCCGCCTCTTCTCGCAGCACGGCCATTTCGACGGTGGGAGTGGCGGCGAGACCGACGTCGACCACGTCGCAGCCCATTCCTCGGAGCGTTCCAATGACGACCTGCGCATAGGCTTCTCCGGAGGGGCGAGCATCTCGTCCCACCACAATTACGGGGTCGCGGTCGTTGGCAAGGGCGCGCTCGCGGCACCAACTGCCGAAGCTGCCGGCATATCGAACGATGGTCGAAGGGTCGAGGCCGTTCCCGACGATGCCTCGGATTCCAGAGACGGAGGCGATGAGGGTTCCACGAGTAGCCATGAAGCAGAGGGGCATTGAAGAAAACGAGCAGAAACCTCCCGAGACCGGGATCTTACCGGCTCGGGACCAGCACGGGGTAGCGAGTATCCTCTGGATGGTTCCGTTTGCGTCCTCTTAACGGAACCGGGGCTGCCCCCTTCCGTGGGAGAGGACGACGGAATAAGAGGGCTTGCAAGAGCCTCCACACAATCTCCTTCGTTTTGAGGTAATGGCCTCTCGACAGACCCCCGAGTCGGACTGGACGTGGCGTCGCCGGTTTTCACTTTGTACGGTCCTCGTCACTGTCGTTCTTCTCCTTTGGGGGGCCGTGGTAACCAGTATCGGGGCGGGCATGGCCTTTCCGGACTGGCCTTCGTCGCTCGGCTCTTACAACCTCCTGAACCCGGTCGAAGGGTGGTGGTTGATTCCGGCCTACCTCGCCGAACACGGACACCGGCTCATCGCCAGTCTCGTTGGCATGCTTACAGTGGGGCTCGCCGTCTGGACGTGGTGGGCGGACCCGAGGCCGTGGATGCGTAAGCTCGGGGCGGCTGCAGTGCTCCTCGTCGTGCTCCAGGGAGTCCTTGGAGGGCTCCGCGTCCTCTGGGTCTCCGTTGACATGGCGCTAATTCACGCCTGCGTGGCACAGGTCTTCTTCGCTGTACTTGTGTCCATGACGTTGTTTGTGACGGACACCTGGCGGGAGGGACGTGACATTCTTCCGGAGGGAGGGACCCCCGAGCGGTTGCGTCGTCTCGCCTATGCGACGGTGGGGGTCGTCTACGTGCAGATCGTTCTGGGTGCTCTGCTTCGCCATCCGGGGGCGGGGCTCGCGGCCGAGTTTACGGCTGTGCACGTGACCGGGGCGTTTTTCGTGGTAGGGTTGGTCCTGGCTGTATTTGTCCTCGTCGAGAAGCACTTTGACAGCTATCCGGTCGTCCGACGTGCGTCCTGGATCTTGCTGGGTGCCATGGGGCTGCAGTTCGCGCTCGGCCTCGCCGCTCTCCTCGTCATGCTGTATGACGTGCCCGGTCCGGGCGGCTACACGGCCCGTGTCGTGCTTACGGTCGCCCACCTCGTGGTGGGAGCCTTGCTGTTTGGAGCGACTGTGGTAATGGCCCTGTTGGTGGCACGTCGCCCTCGAAAGCAGTACGAACGGGCGGGCTCTACACCCTCCAAGCATGCAGTCGTGGGGAGCGAGCCGTAGCAGCTCGATCGGTTCACTGTTCACTCTTTTCTCTGATCGCTTTCTCTCTTTCATGGCTTCTCCGTCGAATGGGCCATCCCCCTCTTCGGCTGTGGCGTGTGCGTCCCGCAGTACCGCCGAGGAATCGTCCTCGTCCCGCTCTGCTGTAGATGTACTTCGGGCCTATCTCGAGTTGGCCAAGCCGGAAATTTCGTCGGTGGTGACTCTGTCGGCCTTTGCCGGGTTCGTGGTTGGTTCTTCTGCGGGACTGGATGGATGGACGCTGTTGTGGACCATGCTGGGAACGGCTCTCTGTGCAGGCGGGGTGGGAATGCTCAATCACCTGTTCGAACGAGACTATGACGCTCAGATGAAACGTACGGCGTCTCGCCCGTTGCCGACCGGTCGGGTAGAGCCAAAGTCTGTGCGTCGAGTCGGAGTCCTCATGGTTTGTGGGGCCATCGGGCTCCTGTGTCCCCTGGTAAATGCTCTGACGGCCTTTCTTGCGGCCCTCACGGCAGGATTGTACCTCTTCGTGTACACGCCCCTCAAGCGGGTGACGAAGTGGAACACCCTGGTTGGTACTGTGCCGGGTGCCCTGCCGGCTCTCGGTGGGTATACGGCCGCCACCGGACATCTGGGAGCCGGCGGATGGGCCGTATTCGGCATCTTGGCCTGCTGGCAGATGCCCCACTTTTTGTCGCTGGCCTGGATGTATCGAAAGGACTACGCCCGGGGCGACTACGCCATGTTGCCGGTGGTGGAGCCGGAGGGAGACTCCACCGCGGCCCAGATGATGGGCTTTGCCGCCCTGCTGATTCCTGTGAGTGTGCTTCCGACCCTGATCGGGGACACGGGCTGGATCTATGGCGTGGGAGTCGTGCCCCTCGGACTTTGGTTCTTGGGCACGGCGATTGGGTTTAATGCAGAGCGAACCGGACAGAAAGCCCGTCGCGTGCTCAAGGCCTCAGTGTTCTACATCCCGCTCCTCGTCGCCCTGCTACTGGTGGACTGGTGGGTGTAGGGCGGAACTCTTCCTGTGGCTCCGCGCCTCTGATCTCCGATCGAGTGAACCGATCTACCGAACGGGCCGTTCAGAGTTTTGCTTCCCCTTTGACTGTGATTGTGTTTTTACATGGCTGTCGCTGCCGTCAACGTTCAGGGCGTAAGCCATCGCTACGAGTCGGATCCGGCGCTCCGTGATGTGACGCTGCAGATTTCGCCAGGCACCCTCTATGGTCTGCTTGGCCCGAATGGAAGCGGAAAGACGACCCTGTTCCGGATTCTAACCACCCTCATGCCGCCTACGGAGGGACGAGCTTCCGTTTTCGGCTTCGATGCCGTTCAGCAGTCGGAGGCGGTCCGGCAGCGCCTGGGCGTGGTCTTTCAGGAGGCCGCCCTGGACGAAAACCTGACGGTTCGTGAAAACCTGCGCTTTCAGGGGGCGCTCTATGGCCTCCACGGAGCGGATCTACGGTCGCGCATGGCGGCCCTCCTGGAACGCATGGAGGTGACCGCACGGATCGACGATCCGGTGGGGGAGCTGTCGGGGGGATTGCGTCGTCGCGTTGATTTGGCCCGGGGGCTTTTGCATCAACCCGACCTGTTGTTGCTCGACGAACCGACCTCCGGCCTGGATCCCGCGGCACGACAGACGTTCTGGCAGGCGGTATGGCGCCTTCGAGAAACGGAAGGCACGACGCTCCTGGTCGCCACCCATCTGATGGACGAGGCCGAGCAGTGTGATCGGGTAGGCATCCTTGCAGAGGGCGCGCTCGTCGCTGACGGGGCTCCCGAGGCCCTCAAGGCGGAACTCGGAGACGAGACCCTCTGGGTGGAGACCGACGACCCGTCTGCTCTCCGCGATCGTATCGAAGCCCAGTTTGGCGTGCCGACTCGCATCGTTGGGGGGAAGGTGCAGGTCGCCCCTCCCAATCCTCCGGCCCTTCTCCCGGCCCTTTACGAAGCCCTGGGGAGCCACATCCGGAGTGCTACGGTGCGGGTGCCGACGCTGGAGGATGTGTTTATGGTTCATGCCGGAATCTCTCCCGACGAGGATCGTGACGTAGTGCTTGACCGGACTGCGAACGCTGAGGGTAGCCCCTGAGGCCAAAACGGTTTCCACTGCAATGACAGATCGTTTTCCGTCATGCTTGATTCCTCTCCCGTGGAAGGCCACACGTAGAACGTAACACAGTCCATCGCCTTCATTTTCATAGCTGACTTCTTCTCACGGAGCTCTTCAGGCAATGCATGCCCTACGGACCATTGGAGCCCTTACCGGACGCGAGATATTGAAGTTCGTCCGGGACCGAAGCCGCGTACTCGGGGCGCTCGCACAGCCGCTCGCGCTCTGGCTGCTTTTGGGGCTCGGCTTTCAGGAGACCTTCCAACCCCCCCAGGGAGGCGTCGGGGGCGACTACGTCGCCTTTCTGTTTCCGGGCATTCTCGCGCTCGTTCTTCTCTTTACGGCCATCTTCTCGACGATCTCGATCGTCGAAGAACGAACGTCTGGCTTTCTTCAGGCCGTCCTCGTGGCGCCGACGCCCCGCACGGCCCTCGTTTTCGGGACGGCACTCGGGGGAACGCTGCTTGCAACGGGGCAGGCGCTTCTCTTTCTCGTGGCCCTGCCGGCGATTGGACTGTCTCCCGGCTGGCTCGGTGTGGCCCTGGTCGTGGCGATTTGCTTGCTGACGGGGCTGGCCTTTACCGCACTTGGGTTTTCCATTGCCTGGCAGATGGATACCACACGGGGATTCCATGCGGTGATGAACCTGTTCTTGTTGCCGCTCTGGTTCTTGTCGGGCGCCATGTTTCCGATCGAAGGGGCCGCACCGGTCTTGCAGGCATTCGTGTGGATTAATCCGGTCTCCTATGCCGTGAGTGGACTCCGACACGGGCTGCATGGATTTGCCGACGGGCTGTCGACCCTCGCTGCCCCGGCCGTATGTCTCGCGGTGACCGGTGGATTTGCTGTCCTCATGATCGCCGTAGCGATATGGCAGGTTCGACGGCCATTTTTTCGGACGTAAAAGACGACCCTTTTCCGGTGAGCGATTTCACCTCTCAACATACACCGGTCCAATGTCTCAGCTCGAATATCTTACGGTCCTGGTCTCGATTATTGTGGGACTGGGCATTACCGACATGGCAGAGAACGTTCGGGACCTCATTCATCCCGACCAAGGGGTTCGATGGCACTGGCTTCCGCTCACGTGGAGCTTTGCGGCCATACTGATGGTTGTGGCCTCGTGGTGGGGGTTCTTCTATTTTCTCCAGGCAAAGGTCTGGACGAGCCCCATTGCCTTCCTTCTCATTCTTTTCGCCGCCCTCAGCCTGTATCTGCTGTGCGCCTTTTCTCTGCCGGATCTGGATGGGCAGCCCGAATCGGAACGCCCGGAGGTTCTTGACCTCGAGGCGTTCTATTTCTCGCGTTCGCATCGCCGTTCGTTCTTTGGGGTGGCCATCGCATTTGTCGTCTCCTTCTTTGTGATTGCCAACATTCAGCGCGTAACTGTGGAAGGCGTTGCAGTTCGGGAGGCCGTGACGGGAGCAGTGACGACCAGCCTCCTTTTTGCCGTCCCGTACGGGCTCTTGATTCTTACGGAGCGGAAGTGGGTACACGTGCTCGGCACCATTTTGGGGGTTGTGCTCGCCCTCACCCTTCTTTTTGCCCTCACTCCGGCTCTCACGCAGACCGTCGACTGAGAGAGGATCGAGGGGAGGAGCAGGCGGCCGAAACGTCCCCTTGCGGTCCAGCGTTCACCTCCCTGATATGCCTGATGTAAAGACTGCTTCCCATACCGTTGGCACCGCCGAAGATCGCGTCGACCTCAAGACCATGGGGCGGGCGGGCCTGAAGGACTTTGTCGCCGAGCACGGCGCGCCCCGCTACCGCGGCGATCAGCTCTTCAACTGGATCTACGGCAAGGGCGTCTCCGACTTCGAGGTCATGTCGAACCTCCCGAAGCGGATGCGCCGCGGCCTCCGGCGAGATGCGACAGTGGAGGACATCGAGATCGTCGATCAGCGGCAGGCGGCCGACCAAACGGTCAAGGCACTCTTCGAACTGCCCTCGGGCCGGGAGGCCGAGACCGTACTGATTCCCGACATCGACGAGCGAGGAGAGGCGCGTCGGCTGACCGTCTGTGTGTCCAGCCAAGTCGGGTGTGCGATGGGCTGTGCCTTCTGTGCCACAGGACTCATGGGGTTCCGCGAAAACCTGACGCCGGGAGCCATCTTCGATCAGGTCTGGCACATGAATGAGGTGGCTCAGGAACGCTTCGGGCGTCCCGTGACGAATATCGTCTTCATGGGGATGGGGGAGCCGCTCCTGAACTACGACGCCGTCCTCGAAAGCATCGAGATTCTTACCGACGAGGACAGCCTGAACCTCTCGGCCCAAAAGATCACGGTGTCCACGGTCGGCCTTGCGCGGCGGATCAAAGATCTGGCGGACGACCAGGTGCGCACCAATCTCGCGGTGTCGCTGCACGCGCCGGACGACGAGACGCGGAGCAGCATCATGCCGGTGAACGAGGCCGAGAAGACGAGCCTGTCGGCCCTCAAAGAAGCCATCCAGTACTATGCCCGCGAGACCGGTCGAGCTCTGACGTACGAGTATTGCCTGTTTAAAGGCGTGAACGACAGTCAGGAGGATGCCCGTCGCCTCGCCGAGGTTGCTCGTTGGGCGCCCAGCAAGGTGAATTTGCTGATGTACAATCCGGTGGAGGGGCTGAACTTCGAGCGCACCTCTGAGGAGCAGCTTGATCGGTTTATTCAGGTGCTCGTGCAGGAAGGCGTAACCGTGACGGTCCGCCGGAGTCGGGGGCAGGACATCGACGCAGCCTGCGGGCAGCTTGCGAATGATTGATGCGTGTGGGAATTTGGGAGATGTGAGTATGGGAGGACATAACGCCCAAACACCCACACACCCAAACTCCCATACCAATTCTCCAAGCCTCAATGTCAGACGCCAATTCCCCGAACTGGCTAGCCCGTTCGATTCAGGGTCTCCTCGGTTTGCTGGGGTTGTACGCGGCCGTCCGTTTGCTTCCCCGGTTGCTCCGGTTTCTCACGCGTCGTTTTGTCTTTGGCCTGATCGGCGAAATTGTCCTCGTCGCCCTGGGCTTGTTTCTAACCCGGCGGGCGACCCGTCCTCCGAGAAACAATGGGACGCCTCAGCAGGAACCTGATAGGGCTACGTCTTAGACCTGGACGATCCCGCTTTCCCATCATTGCGACGTGCTTCACATCTTATGATTGAGGATACCAGCTTCCGTACGGATCAGATCGGGGTTATCACCCACGGCTCTCTGAACGAGGGGATCGAGATGAAGCTCGATCCGGCCGAGTCGGTCGAGGACGTGGTGGCGGGTACGTTCGTCGTGATACAGGGCGAGCAGTTCGATTTTTTCTCGATGATCACGGACGTGGAGATCGAGGCGGCCAACGAGCAGATCCTGCTCAATCCGCCCGATCCATCCGACGAGCTGCTGCGGGAGGTCATTCGGGGCACCGGGACTTACGTCACGGTGCAGCTCAAGCCTATGCTCATGATGCCCAATGACTCCCATCCAGAACTGAGCGAGGAGGAGCCGCGCTCGGTCAAAACCATCCCCGCCCACTTCTCACCGGTGGCCAAGGCGACCGAGGAGGACGTCGCGCGGGTGTTCGGCCACGAGACCTGGGACGAAGGGCGCACCTACTTTCACGTGGGGCATCCCATTGGGATGGAAGAAAGTCCCGTCTGTGTCGACCTGGCGAAGTTCGCCGAGCGGTCGAATGCGATTTTCGGCAAAACCGGAACCGGAAAGACCTTCCTCACGCGGCTTCTGCTCTGCGGGACCATTCGAACCGGGCGAGCGGTCAATCTCGTGTTCGACATGCACTCGGAGTACGGCTACGGCGATCGGGCCGAGGCCGAGGATGGACAGGCGACGTTCGTCAAGGGCCTCCGCGATCTGTTTCCGAGCAAAGTGAGTCTCTTTTCTCTCGATCCCTCCACCACCCGCGAGCGCGGTCACACGCCGGACTACGAGGTGCACCTCCACGCCGACCAGATTCGACCGGCCGACATCCTTCCGCTGCGCGACACCCTCAACCTCAACGCCACCGCCGCCGAGAGCAGCTACCTGCTGAAGAATCAGTACGGCACCCAGTGGCTGACGACGCTTCTGGAAGCGCAGGATACGGACGACTTCGAGCGGTTGGCCGAGGAGACCGGGGCCCACAAGAATTCGATCGAGGCGCTGCGCCGTAAGCTCGCCCCCTTTCAGGAATATGACTTCTTCACCACGCGGCCGTCTCCCAACGATTACGACGTGCTCGATGCCCTCCTCGAAAACATCGATTCGGGCAAGTCGGTCGTTCTCGAGTTTGGACAGTACGACGATTTGAAGGTGTACCTGCTGGTCGCCAATGCCCTCACGCGCCGCATCCGCCGCGCCTACGAGCAGAAGACGAATCGATACCGGCAGACGAAGAACGAGGCGGACAAGCCGCAGCCCCTCATGATCACGATTGAGGAGGCACACAAATTTCTTGCCCCCGACATTGCCCACGAGACGCCGTTCGGCAAGATCGCCCGGGAGATGCGCAAGTTCTTCGTGAGCCTGCTGGTCGTCGACCAGCGTCCGAGTGCCATCGACGAAGAGGTGCTCAGCCAGATCGGGACGAAGATGGTGGCCAAGCTCAGCGACGAGAAGGACATTGGGGCCGCACTCGTGGGAACCAGTGACGCGTCGTCTCTGCGGGAGATCTTGGCGTCGCTCGACGCCAAGCAGCAGGCCCTTCTCCTGGGGCACGCCGTGCCGATGCCGATCGTGGTGAAGACGCGGACCTACGATCAGGACTTTTACGAGGCCCTGCGCTCACACCCTGCTGCCGAGGGATCGTCGGAGGCGGCGGCTGACCCGGACGAGGAGATGGAAGACTTGTTCTACTGAGAACGTCCAGATGCATACCAGAGTCCCTGTTGGGAAGGTTTGGGAGGCGGTAGTGACTCTGGTCTTGTGGTTGGAGGGAACGGCGCTTCCTTTTTCTGCTCGACGCCTCGAATTTCGAACCGTGCGCCCCCTTCCGACCCTCTCGCACCGAAAGGGTCCACCCACGCCCCGTGAACGAGTTTTCGGAGCCCAGAAGGGTGGGGGATATGAGTGAGATCTTACAGCTGTGAGGCCTTTCTCTTCACGCGCTCTGTTTGAAAAGGTGCAGTGAAGCTTCACCAAGGACGGGTTGCGCGGGAAGATTTCGGTCCGTTCGATTTGGTCGTCGAGTGGCAGGTTGTGTGGCGAAGGGTCTCTCGGTTCGAGGGGGGCTTAGCCGGTCGTCAGCCCTGCGATCATGGGTCCAGACGAGGAAAAGCGTAGATCCGAGTCGATCCTTCCACAGGAATGAGAGGTTTGACTGGAGGCTGTTGATTGCGAACTCGTCCCGCTTCGGAAACGGATCGAAGGGAACCAGGGTGCCTCGCTCCTGGGGCTTGTTCGGTCAGAGATCTTGAGCACCTGTTTGGCGGATGTTGTTTGCGACCACCTCGAAGAACTTTCGGCCGCTTTTCGGGGGCAAGAACGAGTGGTTCTTTACAGAGCACTGCGCCAATTTTTGAGGGAAGAGGGTCGGAAGAAAGTTGAAGTCCCCCGTTTCGACAAAGAACGTATGGACAACGGGGCAGGAGAGAGGCGGAACGACGTGTTCGATTGAAATGACTGTCCCGTGCGGGTACCTTCCTGTTGATCGGAGAAGTTGTCGGCATTCTCCGAGGTAGGGGAGTCCACGCTTTAGCCGTGAACAACTTCGTTTTGCGGAACGATTTTCTTCATATATGACTGATTCGACGGATCCGGTCTCCGACGGCACCCCCACGAGCGATCCCTCGTACGATCTCGTCGCCTCCGGGCGCCAGCCACTGGCTGCCATCTTTAACCCGAAAAATATCGCTGTTATTGGGGCGAGTGAGACCCCCGGCAGTGTGGGGCGGACCCTATTGTGGAATCTCGTCAGCAATCCGTTCGGCGGGACCATCTTTCCCGTCAATCCGAAGCGGGACAGTGTCCTCGGCATTGAGGCTTACGATCGGATCGGAGAGGTAGAAGTGGACGTGGATCTGGCGGTGATTGCCACTCCGGCGCCCACAGTGCCAGGCCTCGTCGAGGAGTGCGGGAAGGCGGGCGTTCAGGGACTCATCATTGTATCGGCGGGCTTTCGTGAGGTCGGGGAGGAAGGGGCTCAGCTCGAGCAAGAAATTAAGGCCAATGCTCGGAGGCACGACATTCGCATTGTAGGGCCGAACTGCCTCGGGGTCATGCGTCCGCCCAATGGTTTGAATGCCACCTTTGCGGGGGCAATGGCCCGAGAAGGGAGTGTGGCGTTTGTGAGTCAGAGCGGTGCGCTCCTCACGTCAATTCTCGACTGGAGCTTTCGAGAGAACGTCGGCTTCAGCGCCTTCGTCTCCATCGGTTCGATGGTCGACGTCGACTGGGGAGATATGATTACCTACCTCGGCGACGATCCCGAGACCGAAAGCATTGTTCTCTACATGGAGTCGATTGGGAATGCGCGCTCGTTCTTGTCGGCAGCCCGGGACGTCGCCCAGTCAAAACCCATCATCGTCATCAAGGCCGGTCGCACGCAGGCGGCCGCGGAAGCCGCAGCCTCCCACACCGGGACGCTGACCGGGAGCGACGCCGTGCTGGATGCTGCGTTCCGCCGGACCGGCGTCCTTCGGGTGGATGACATCAACGACCTCTTCTACATGGCAGAGGTGCTGAGCAAGCAGCCGCGGCCGCAGGGGCCTCGCCTCACCATTCTCACCAATGCGGGAGGGCCTGGGGTCCTCGCGACCGACGCCCTGATCGGAGGTGGGGGAGAGCTCACACCTCTCTCGGACGACGCGATGGAGGAGTTCGACGAGATCCTGCCCCCGGCCTGGAGTCGCAGCAACCCGGTCGACATCCTCGGGGATGCCGGGCCGGAGCGCTACGTGGAGGCCTTCGAGGTGGCGGCAGACGACGAAAACAGCGACGGCCTTCTCGTCGTCCTCACGCCGCAGGCGATGACCGAGCCGACCAAGACCGCCGAACACCTGCGGCCCTACGGCCGAGACAACGACAAGCCGGTTTTAGCCAGCTGGATGGGAGGGGATGCCGTGGCATCGGGCGAAAACATCCTCAATGAGGCGGGATTGCCCACCTTTGCGTATCCCGACACGGCGGCCCGGGTGTTCAATCACATGTGGCGCTACAGCTACAACCTGCGCGCCCTCTACGAGACGC
>CAYXAD010000020.1:0-23114 GCA_964462965.1 uncultured Salinivenus sp. | reverse complement strand
TCCGGATGATACTCCATGGCCTTCTTCCGATACGCCTTCTTGATGTCATCGTCGGAGGCGTCTCGATCGACTCCTAAAATGTCATAGTAATCCGTTGGCATAAAGAGTGAATCTCAATTCATAAAGGTGAGTGCGGCCGCGGCCCCGACCTTGGGACACCATCACAATAGAATGGGCGACGCGCCCTGGATTCATTTTTGAGCTTGAGAGAGGAAAGACGTTCAGGCGTCCTCCTCATCGGCTCCCTCTGCCCCCGTGGGCTCGGCAGCTACGACTACCCGGCTGTGACGAATGACGCGATCGTCCATCGTGTAGCCCTTCCGAATCTCTTGAATCACGGTTCCCGGCTCGGCGTCATCCGTGGGCTGACGCATCATGGCCTCGTGAAGCTGTTCGTCAAACGGCTCTCCCTCCGCCTCAATGGGCTCGACGCCGAGTGACGCGAGCTCATCCCGAAACTTTCTGAAGACCATCTCCACCCCGCCTTTCAGCGAATCGTATGCCGATTCCGCATCTTGCGTGTCAAGAAGATTTTCTGCGGCATCCAGGGACCGCTCGAAGTCGTCCAGCACCTCAAGCATCGGCTCGATCACGGCCCGTTTGCCGGCCTCGTGCCGACGCTGCTTCTCCCGGCTCATCCGGCGCTGATAGTTCTCGAACTCGGCTGCCTTGCGGAGAAGCCGATCGTTTAGGTCATCGCGTTCGGCTTTGAGCTCTTCGATCTCTTGCTCCAGGGCCTCCACCTCTGTGGAAGGCTCCTCATCTTCAGGCTCGTTCACGTCTTCCTCCATGTCTTCTGCGGATGAATGGGCGGCATCTGGAGGGTTCTCCCCGGCCTCAACGTCCGAGTCGGCGTGGTGGGCCTGCGAAGACTCCTCCGAATGCTTGCGACCGTTGGCTGGATCTGTGCTCACGAGTGATTGACGGTTCGTACGAAAGTGAAATAATATAGACGAACGGTCGCCGGAAAAGAACCAGCGACCGAGAAAACAAGAAGAAGGATGCAACCGGTCCGGAGCTAGGAGGCCGTCGGGGATTCCTTCGCATCGGCCGAGCCGTCCTCCTCCGAAGGACGATTCACGACGGTCGCCATATTTTCGACGAGGGCCACCGCCCGAGCGTAGTCCATGCGCGTGGGCCCAATCACTCCCAGCGTCCCGACCGTATCCCCGAACTGGTACGGAGACGTCACGATCGAATAGGATTCCATTTCTTCCTCCCGGGTTTCGCTTCCAATCCGGATGATTGCTTGCCCGACCGCGTCGGGATTCGTGGTGAAAAGGTCCTCCAGCACCTGGACCACTCGGTCCTCGTCCTCAATGATCTCGATCAACTGGCGAACGTCATCCGGCTCCTGGAATTCAGGCTGCGTCAGAATGTTCTGTGTTCCGTCAAACTGAAGACGACCTTCATCTGGCTCGCTAAAAAGGAGGGCGGATTCGTCCGCGACGAGCTGAATGAGACCCGTGCGATCCGGTAGATCCTTGATTCGCTCCTCGTGAGTTTCCCGAATCTCCCGAAGTGTAAGCCCGGCGAGCCGTTCGTTCAGGATGGAGACGACCCGATCGATCTCCGAGCGGCGTAGATCGGATTCGAACCCGAGGACGATGGTTTTTACCAGCCCTCCGCGCACGCTCAACACGAACATGAGACGAGAGCTGGACAGGGGAACGATGTCCAGCCGCTCGAGCACTCCCGTCGACAGACGAGGAGTCAGGGCAATCCCGAGCAGGTTCGTGAGCGTGCTCAGCAGGCGAGTACTCTCCTGAAGCAACTCATCCGTATCGTCGATGAGCTGAGCGAGTTGCATCTTGAGCATCTCTCGCTCGACCTCCGTCAGCTCGGGCGTGTTCATCAACTCGTCGACGAAGGTGCGGTACCCGAGACGAGTGGGCACCCGACCGGCGGACGTGTAGGGATGATCCAAGTATCCCATGTCCTCCAGGTCCGCCATGGTATTGCGGACGGAGGCCGGACTCAGATCGAGATTCCGGTCTTTGGCGAGCGAGCGCGACCCGACAGGCCCCGCCGTGTCGATAAACTGCTCGACGACGAGGCGGAGAATATCGCGTTCGCGGTCGCTAAGAGAAGGACGTTCAGCGCTTTGTTCGTTCGTGTTCACGGGCGTCGTGCTCACGTTTACGCTCACACGGTTGTCCAAGCCATTACACGGAGTGACCACCTCCCTCCCCATTCGAGAGCAGAGCCACCCCAGGACGAGCCTGGAGGCGTGGCAGTGAAAAGGTCATCCCCGGGGAAAACGAGTCCCCGGCTCGCTGCTCCCAAAAGGAGCGAGGGGAGAACCCGGGCTCTCCATCTTATGTACATGATGTGCAGAGTTGAGTTTCCTCTGTCCGTGCCCGTCCTTGAGCAGCGCTGTCCCGAAACGGACGGTCCTTCCCCCGTATAATGAAGGGTTTCGCGTCAGCTTTCAGTGTCCTCTCGAATTTCTATCGCCTCTCCTTTCATGCGCTTTCTCTCCACGCTTCTCGCGAGCGTACTCGGGACGCTACTTGCGTTTGGAGTCGTGCTCTTTTTCCTCTTCTTCTTTTTCTTCGCAATTGCCCTCTCGGCCGACCAGACCCCAACGGTTCCCTCGGGCGCCGTGCTAGAGGTTCCAATCGAGGGTCCCATTCCCGAACGCCTTACAGATGACCCGTTCCAGCGCGCCTTTCAGGAAGGCCCGTCGTACGACCTGGCGGACCTGCACAACAGCCTCCGAAATGCAGCGGCCGACGATCGCATCGAGGCTGTGTGGTTGCGTATGAAGGGGACGTCGGCGGACTGGGGGACGCTGGAGGAGGTACGAGCAGCCGTCGCTGAGGCGCGGAACCGTGGAGTTCCTGTGGTCGCTTCGAGTGAAGAGTTTGGCATGAGCGAAAAAGACTACTTTGTGGCGAGCGCCGCCGACAGCGTATTCGTGGGCCCTCAGGCCTCCTTCGAATACAACGGGTTTACAACCATTGTCACCTTCTTCAATAATGCCCTTCAAAAGCTGGAGGTCGAGCCGCAGGTCATCCGGGCAGGTCAATTTAAGAGTGCCAGTGAACCCTTCACTCGGTCAGATCTCTCCGACCCGAACCGACAACAGCTCTCGGCCCTATTGGAGACGGTAAACGAACAGTTTATTCAGGCCATCGCCGAGACCCGGGATCGCTCGCCGGCGGCTCTCCGGCGCCTCGCCGAGGAAGATGCCCTGCTCGATGCCGCCCGGGCCGAGGAAGAAGGCTTCATTGACGGCCTGCGCTACGAGAATGAGGTGCAAAATTCTCTGAAGCGCCTTATGGATCGCCCGACCTCAGACGATCTGCGTACAGTCTCTCTGGACTCGTACAGTCGACTCTCTCCCGAACAAACCGGCCGCACCTATACGGGCGAGGGCACAGTGGCAGTGGTGCACGCGCAGGGAAATATTGTAAGTGGAGCCCCGAATGAAAATCCGCTGAGCCCATCGTCTAGCGCCCTCGGCTCCACAACCCTGATCAACGCCCTCAATAATGCTCGTACGAGCTCCTCCGTCGAGGCTGTCGTGCTTCGGATAAACTCCCCTGGAGGCAGTGCTTCTGCATCGGAAGCCATGTGGAAGGCGGTCGAACGCACCGCCGCCGAAAAGCCTGTTATCGTGTCGATGGGCAACGTGGCCGCCTCTGGGGGCTACTACATTGCGGCGGGAGCAGACACCATTATGGCCAACCCCACGACGGTCACGGGCTCGATCGGCGTATTTGGTCTGCTTCTGAACGTCCAGGGGCTTTTTGAAGACAAGCTCGGGATTACGTTCGACGACGTCGAGACAAGCCCCTACGCCGACATGTTTAGCCCAACGAAGCCGCTAGCTGCCTCTGAGCGGCGGCTCATCGGCCAATCGGTGGAGGATACCTATCAGATCTTCTTGCAACGAGTTGCCAACGCACGGGGAATGGACACGTCCGCCGTGCACGACGTGGCTCAGGGACGGGTCTGGTCGGGCCAAGACGCCCAACGGGTCGGCCTCGTAGACACGCTGGGGACGCTCGACGAGGCCATTTCGATGGCTGGGTCCGCCGCCGGGCTCGGCGACGGTCCATACCGAACGCGGACCCTCCCCCGCCCCAAAACGATCTTCGAGCGCTTCAACGAACAGTTTGCAGCGCAGACCACCCAGCTCTGGCATTCCCTGAGTACTACCCAATTCGAACGGACCCTCTGGGAACGGAAGCGAATGCTCGACCGGATGGTAGGGACAAACGGGACGGTGCAGGCGCGGCTTCCGATTGATCTGTCAATCGAGTAACCCTTCGGACAGAAGTACTCCGGGCCTTTGCGGCTGCATCCGTCGGTTCACTCGCTCTGGAATCGCGGAGGCCCTAAGTACGCAGAGAGACGGCTCCTACGCCTCAACGATTCGCTCGAGCGGCACGAGCACCTCTCCGTCCATGGCCTCGGGAATTTCCTCCTCGAGCAACGCCAGAATGGTTGGGGCGATGTCTCCGAGCTTGCCATCCTGCACGGGTCCGTCAAAGCCCTCCTTGATAAGGATGTGGGGCACGAGGGCCGTCGTGTGTGCAGTGTGCGGGGAGCCGTCGGGGTTCCGCAGCTTGTCGGCATTGCCATGATCGGCGATCACGCTGACTGAATAGCCGTGTCGGCGGGCAGCTTCTACGACCTGGCGCGTGCTCCGATCTACTACTTCACAGGCTTCCACCGTCGCCTGAAAGTCACCGGTGTGTCCTACCATGTCCGGATTTGCAAAGTTGAGCACGGCGAGGTTGTACGACTCAGTGGAGAGAGCCTCTGCGACACGTTCGGCGACCTCGGGGGCACTCATTTCCGGCTGAAGGTCGTAGGTATCCACCTGCGGAGACGGCACTAAAATTCGATCCTCTCCCTCAAAGGCCTCTTCTCGTCCGCCACTGAAGAAGTAGGTGACGTGGGCATACTTCTCGGTTTCGGCGGCCCGTACCTGTCGGCCTCCTCGCCGGCTGATGACCTCCCCGAGCGTATCCTTGAGGTCGATCTTCTCGAACGCCACGGGCAGGTCAAATTCCTTGTCGTACGGCGTCATCATCACGAACTGAAGGTCTTCAAGCCGCGTCCGCTCGAAGAACTCGAACGACGCATCCGTGAAGGCACGAGTGAGCTGTCGGGCTCTGTCTGCGCGAAAGTTGAAGAAGATCACCGCATCCCCCTCCTCTACACGCGTGCCCTGCCCCCCAAACGCCGTCTCGTCCTCCACACGGATCGTTCGCGGGAGAACAAATTCGTCCGTAACGTCGTCCTCGTAGCTGGCCTCCAGAGCCGTCACAGGATCCTCAAAGCTCTCTCCGGCTCCCTCGGTAAGCAAGCGATAGGCCTTCTCGATGCGGTCCCATCGCTCGTCTCGATCCATGGCGTAGTAGCGGCCAACGATGGACACCAGGCGCCCCACTCCGATCTCACGGGCCGCTTCCTGAAACTGCCGGACGTAGTCGACCCCTCCGTGCGGATCCGTGTCTCGCCCGTCTGTGAATGCATGGACGCAGACCTGTGACGCCTCCAGGCCTTCCCGTTGCGCAAGCTCCAAGAGGCCGTAGAGATGATCGAGGTGACTGTGTACCCCCCCATCGGAGAAGCACCCCATGAGGTGAAGCTTCTGTTCGTTCCTTTTGGCGTGTTGGGCCGCCTCGACCAAGGCCTCGTTTTCGAAAAACGATCCGTCCTCGATGGCCTTCGAAATCCGCAAAATCTCCTGATAGACGACTCGTCCCGCTCCGAGGTTGGTATGCCCCACTTCGGAGTTGCCCATCTGGCCTTCCGGCAAGCCGACCTCCAGGCCCGAGGCCTTCAGAACTCCGTGGGGATACTCTTCGAAGAGACGATCGACGAACGGGGTGTCCGCCGCTTCGATTGCACTAACCGACGGATCTTCCGGCAATCCCCAGCCGTCCAAAATCAAGAGAAGGTGGCGTTTCGTGGCGTCCATAGGCGGGGTGGGCGTTTGGTTGGTGGTCGGGGGCATCAGCTAAGAGAACAGGAGCACGCTCCTCGTTTCGGTCGATGGCTCCCAGGTGACACCCAGCAATCAGTGCACTGGAGCCGTTATCCATTCACACGATAGTCCTTCACAGTTTTGGTTGGCTCCCCAGTGTCTGTACGGAAGACTTGCATCGAGCCGCAATGGGGACATGCGACCTGTTCGAGATCATACCGGTCCAGGTGGGTTGCCGGTTCGTCAAAGTAATGATCACTGGTGCTACAATAGTAGTCGCCCTCCTCTGCGTCGAGGTCATCAATCGGATCAGGAAGGCGTTGACGACGCTGATAGTACTGGCAGACGGACGGAATGGGACACTCCTCGCACTGAGGCGAACGAGCGGTGCACGTGTATCGTCCGTGCAAGATCAGCAAATGATGGGCTTCACCCCAGTCTTTTTTTGGAATGATCCGCTTGAGTTGTTGCTCGACTTTTTTAGGGGTGGTGGCGTCCTCCTTCACGAGACCGAGGCGATTCGCCACCCGGAATACGTGGGTATCGACGGGAAGGGTATCGGCATCGAAGATGACGTTGGCCACCACTTGGGCCGTCTTGCGTCCCACCCCTGTCAGCGTCTGCAGGTCCTCGACGGCAGACGGAATGGTCCCGTCGAACGTTTCAACGACCTGGCGCGCCATCTTTGCGAGATAGCCGGCTTTGTTGTTCGGAAAGGTGATAGACTTGATGTAGGGATAGATCTCCTCCGGCGACGCTTCGGCCAGGTCTTCAACTGTGGGAAAGGCGTCGAAGAATTTGGGGGTGACGCTGTTGACGCGCTCGTCGGTGCACTGGGCCGACAAGATGACGGCGACCAATAGCTGGTACGGGGTCTCGTACTGAAGCTCCGTCGTTGGATGATCGATGCGCTCGCGAAGGGCGTCGAGAACAGCGGCAGCCCGTTGAGTCCGTCCCACAGCAGATCGAGAGTTGTTTCTGGAAGTGAACCGCCCGTTGAACCCGCACACGTTCCGAACGTTCGACGCGTTGGCGATTTTTTCAACGCTACACACCTCCCTGATGTCTGCATTCTCCCTCTCTCGCTTCCTCGGTCTGGTTGCCCTAAGTGTGGTCTTCTTGGGCACTCCTCTGACCTCGACGGCGCAGCCGTCCTCCCTGTCCGAGCAGTCGGAAATTTCAATGGTCACTATTCTCCCGGGAGACCCGGTGTACACCATGTTCGGCCACAGTGCGCTCCGGGTTCACGATCCCGCCCAAAACATAGACCGGCTTTACAACTACGGCACGTTCGACTTCGACGACCCGTTGTTCATTCCGAAGTTCGCATACGGCCATCTCCGGTATTTTTTGAGCGTAGCGTCGTACCCGGGAGCCGTCCAGGTCTACAAACAGCAAGGACGACCCGTCATCGAACAAAAGCTAAACCTCTCGACCGAGCAGAAAACCGCGCTCTACCGCTTTCTACAAACCAACGCCCAGCCGGACCACCGGTACTACCAGTACGACTTCTTTTTTGACAACTGCTCTACCCGCATTCGGGATGCCCTGAAGCACGCCCTCGGCGATGCGGTCACGTTTACGGATCGCCCCAATCCCGACCGGAGCTTTCGCCACCTGCTCGATCCGTACGCCGCAGACCGTCCGCTTCTCGATCTCGGCTTCGATCTGGGACTGGGCACCCCGGCCGACCGGGATCCCACTCCACGAGAAGCCATGTTTTTGCCCGAGCTGCTCCTGAAAGCGTTCAACCACGCTACGGTGACGAGGAATGGGACCCCTCAACCCCTCGTAGCACAGACGGATACGACCTTCTGGATCTCCGGGTACACAAGTACCCCCTCTTCGTTTGACTGGCCCGTGCCGCTCGCGTGGCTCTTCCTTGGGCTCACCCTCGCTTGGACCGGATGGCAGGCCACCACCGGTCGTCTGCCCGGCGAGACCGGAGATGCTCTCTTGCTTGCCGTCGTGGGCCTGATCGGTGCAATGGTCTTCTTCCTCTGGTTCATTTCCGAGCATATGGTCACTCAGAACAACTGGAACCTCCTTTGGGCCTGGCCCACGCACCTGATTGCCGCCGCGGTCCTGCTCCGACGGCCGGGGGCGTACGGTCTTCATCTCTACCTGGGAGCGACGGCGCTGAGCATCGCCGCACTGGCCCTGGGATGGACCCGGCTTCCGCAAGATCTCCACGCTGCCGTCTTCCCATTCATGCTGGCTCTGGGGGTTCGCGCCGGATGGAGAGCCCTTCTTCCCTCCGTGATCGAGCAGTCCACCTCCTCTCCCCCTACTCCTGCGTAGCTGCAGACCGTCGGTCCAGAAGCACCAAATACAAAACGCCCGCCGCAGAACCGTCCGCGGCGGGCGGTGAGTGACACTGGCAGCTCCGTGTGACTACTGCAGCTGGAAGTGGACCCACACGGTCGTTCGCGCCGGAACGGGATCGCCGTTGTACTCGGCGGGGACGAACTCCGCATTCCGAACCACGCGCAGGGCTTCCTCACCAGTTCCGGCCCCGGGGCCCCGTATAACCTCAGCCTCTCGGACCGTGCCGTCTGCATTCACGACAGCCTGAACGTACACTCGCCCTTCAACCCCCTGTCGCTCGGCCTGTTCAGGATAGCGCGCACTCTCTGTTAAGGTGGCGAGCCCACCCTCTACCTGAGGATCCTGATCCACGACGGTATAGACGCCGTCCTCGTCAACAATTTCTTCGCGACGCTCTTCCTGTCGCTCCTGCTCTTGCTGTGCCAGCTGCACCTCTTCGAGCTCTCGTCGAGCTTCTTCCAGGCGATCCTGTGCATATTCGTCGTCCGGTCGGACCTCGAGGGCCTGTTCGTAGGCCGAAATGGCCTCTTCGAAGGATCCAGCGTCAAGGGCAGAATCACCCTGAGCGCGATACTCCTCGTACTGACTCTCCTGTTGCTGCTGTACCTCTAAGAGGCTATCGGCTCGGGCACGGGATTCTTCCAGGCGCGGATCATTCGGCTGAACCTCCGCAGCCTCATCAAACGCCGCCAGGGCTTCCTGGTAGTCCCCTTCACGGAGGAGCCGTTGTCCGCGGTTGTAATGCTCCTGGAATCTCTGCTCGCGCTGCTGATTCTGAATCTCTTGCTCGAGGTCCGAAATGGCCTGTTGCAGGGATGCATCCTCGGGGCGGTACTCCAGGGCCTGGCGGTATTTGTCGAGCGCCGCCTGCAGATTTCCGGCCTGGAGCTGGCGATCTCCCTGTTGCTGGAAAAAGTTGGCGAGTTGGTCGAGACTGATGTCCGAGTCATCTCCCCCGTCTTCGGTTGCCTGGGCCCGAGCAATTTCCTCTTGTCTCTGCTCGACCTCATTGACCCTTTCCTGAGCCTCCTCTCCGTTTTGATTTGCCTCCAGAGCCCCATAATAAGCGGCCAAGGCCCTGGAGTACAGACGGTTCGCCTCTCCGGTATTGCCTGTCTGGTACACGGAGTCGGCCTGCGCCTTTAGATCATTGCCTCGCTGGAGTTGCTGTTCATACTGCTGCTCGCTCCCTTCCTCCTGAATCTCGGCGAGCCGATTTAGTCGCTGCTCCACATACTCGTCGTCTTCCCGTACCCGGAGCGCTTCGTTGTAGTAAAATTCAGCCTCATCGTACTCTTCCTGCTCGAAAAGAGAGTCTGCCTGGCTCCGGTATTCTGCATAGGAGCCGCTCGAAGCAGTCGACGTTCCTCCCCCACTCATCAAGAACCACGCTGTCCCGCCCCCGAGAACGAGAACCAGCAAGGGCACCCCAATCATGAGGGCCGTCTTGCCGGAGGAAGACGAGCCACTGGCTTCCGCTCCTGCTCGCGCGGGCCGGTCTTCGCCCCGCGTCGTCGTAGAAAGAACTTCCACTTCTTCGTTTTGAGGCTCCTCTTCCTCCTCCGTTTCCGGTTCCACCGGGATAATCGAATAGGAGGCCTCTCCTTCTTCGTATCGGGTGGAAGACTCGATGAGGGCGTCGACCAACGCCTCGGCCGACTGCAACCGCTTGGAGGGATCGACCGCAAGGGCATCCACCAACGCCTCCCGCACCCCGGGAGACGAAAAGACGTCCGCGTCTTCCATCATGCTCGAGAGCGGATCCCCTCCCTCGAGTCGATCTGTCGATTCGGGAAGAGCTTCTCCCGTCACCATCTTGCAGATCGTGGCGGCAGCCCCGTACACGTCGGTCCAGGGCCCCTGATTTCCTCGGGGCGTGTACTGTTCAACGGCACTCGTTCCCGGCTGTACGAGGTCAGAGAGCTTTCCACTCTCCCGAGCCAGCTGGATAAGAGCCCCCCGAAATCCCGTCAATAGGACGTTCCCATCCTCCAGCAAACGAATCGTCTGGGGAGACACCCCCCCATGGTAGAGCCCATGGTCGTGCGCTTCTTGCAGCGCCTCCAGAATGGGAATCACAATGGTGAGCGTCGCCTTCTCGGACAGCTGCCCTTTGTCCTCCAGCCCCTTTGCCAGGGACATACTCGGACGATGGGGCCGCACGCGATAGAACGTGCCATTGGCCTCGAAGACGTCGTAGGACGAAGGGAGGGCTTCGTGGTCAAGCTCCGTCAATACCTCCGACTCCTTCTGGAAGTATTCCAGCCCCGACGCAAAGAGATCGGCCTCTTTATCCCCACCCTTCACCTCGACAGATGTTTTTTCCGATTCCCGCCGAACGAGATGCGACGGGAAGAACTCCCGAATGACGTACTGCTCATTCGAATCGACATCCTGTCCCAGGTATCGGATATCAAAGGGACTCGGATCCCCCAGCGTTCGCTTAATCGTGTATTTTTTGTTCAGTACCGTAAGCGGAGCCAGTTCCATATCAAATGTTCCTGACTTTAGTGATCGAGGACGACCGTCTAGTACCCCCACCGCAATGACTGAGAAAGGAGTCCTCCCTCTTAACAATGTGTGTCGCTCAAGCGGCTAGAGGTGAGGAAGCAATCCTCTCCTATACACCATGGGGAGAATCGTGAACCGGAAGGTAGCCGATAGATCCTATGACGTCAAAAGGAGACGTCGGATTTACTTCCTACTAACTTCACATTTTAGAAAGCATCTTACTAAAATGCCACCGAGTAGTGAATATTCTGATTGAAACTGGGGTGAACAAAAAAGAAGCCTCAGGAGGGAGCACTCCTGAGGCTCGTGTGAAGCACCTAAATTTTGTACCGCGTACGGGATTTGAACCCGTGTTACCGGCTTGAAAAGCCGGCGTCCTAGACCAGACTAGACGAACGCGGCACGCTAAGTCGTGAGCGAAATCGTCGCAACTGAATGGGTGAACGGTGGGATTTGAACCCACGACCTCCAGGACCACAACCTGGCGCTCTAACCAACTGAGCTACGTCCACCATCTTCTGAGCAGTTTCCCGTAAGCGTCGGTCACACTCTCAGACGAAGAGCCTAGCCGATACGTTTCAAGAATGCAAGAGAGGTCGACTGTTCCAGCCGTGAACTTTCAGTGGACACCCCCAGTCTGGGCGGATTTGATATGCGGCCCTTATGGGGCCTCAATCTGATCCATGAGATTGACCATCTCGACAGCTGCTTCGGCCGCCTCTCTTCCCTTGTTTCCGGCCTTCGTCCCGCCTCGCTCAATGGCCTGCTCGAGGGTCTCCGTCGTGATGATTCCAAACACCACAGGAATCTCGGTCTCGAGCGACGCCTGCAGGGTCCCATTGGACACGCCGGAGCAGACGTAGTCAAAATGAGGGGTCTCCCCTCGAATCACAGCGCCGATGCAGATGACTGCGTCGTAGTTGCCACTGCGGGCACACTTTTGAGCCACCACGGGAATCTCTCGCGCCCCGGGTACGTGCGCAATGGTCACGTCATCGAGGTCGGCTCCGTGACGACGAAGGGTATCGAGGGCTCCGTCCAGCATGGTCTCCGTGACAAACTCGTTGAAGCGTCCTACCACGAGAGCATACTGATGATCGTCGGCGACGAGGTCACCCTCCAAGTGCGTAGGCATGGGCTCGAAATGAAATCAGGGGTTGCAGACCGAATTGACGACGCAGTTACAAGGCACGCTCCCGAAATCGTTCCCATTCGTCCCGGGTCATCCCCAAGGAGCCAAAGGCACGAGCCTCCTCTTCCGTCCGGCCGTGGTAGTCCGATCCGCCCGTCACAAGCAAGTCGTACGCCCGAGCCATCCGCCCATAGTACTGCTGAAGGGTGCTGTCGTGCGACGGGTGCGTGATCTCAATCCCATCGAGCCCTACCTCCACGAGGTGTCGAAGGCGCCCGCTTGGGGTCCAGTGACCTGGATGCGCGAGAACGCCGACGCCGCCCGCCTCGTGCACGAGGTCCAGCGCCTTCGAGGCCGGAAATTCGGGCTTCGCGACAAACCCCGGTCGATCTCGAGCGAGATACTCCTCGAACGCTTGGCGAATCGTGTCCACGTGGCCCGACCGAACGAGGGCCTCCGCCACATGCGGCCGTCCCACGGAGGCATTCGTTTCTACCTCCTGCGAAAGGGTCTCGTCTACAAACTCCAACCCGATCTTTCGCAGGCGCTCTACGATGCGATGCACCCGTCTCTTGCGAGCCGTTTTCATGGCCTGTAAGTGTCGTTGAAGAGCCGCATTCTCCGGCTCGATCCCATACGCAAGGAGGTGCACTTCTTCCTGGTTGACGGTCGTGCTCAACTCTACGCCCGCCACCAGTTGCAGGCCCCGGTCTGTCGAGGCCTTCTTTGCCGGATCGACCCCCGCGACGGTGTCATGGTCCGTCACGGCAAGCACCTCAAGCCCGCGCTCGACGGATCGGTCCACGAGATCCTCGGGCGAAAGGGTGCCGTCCGAGCAATGGGTATGCGTGTGTAAATCTGCGTACACTCCTTCTCGATCCATGAGCTGTCAATTGGCTACGCGGACAAACCTCCCGCAAAAATGTGGCTTTGAACAGTCGACCTTAGCAACGATCCCTGCTCGGGACCCAACGAAAGCAGAAACGGGGACGCCGCTGAACTGAAGAGGCCCCGTCGAGTTTACCATGGATCCCTTTCACCTCTGCTCGTCTTCCAAAATCAACCAGTATTGTTCATGGATCGAATGTGGAGTCCCTGGCGCTCGTCGTACGTGGCCGAGGTCGCCCAACGAGAGCCCCTTGAGGGCTCGTCCATTTTTACGACCCTTCTGAACGAGCAGGAGGACGAAAAAAACTTGATCCTCTGGCGCGGAGAAGAGGTCTTCGTGCTTATGAACCTCCACCCATACAACAACGGACACCTCCTAATTGTCCCCTACCGTGAGGTGTCCCAGTACGATGCCCTGACGGCGGACGAACAACGAGCCATCGCGACGACCATCGACCGGTGCATGCAGTGGATTCGGAAGGCCTTGTCTCCGGATGGGTTCAACGTGGGAATGAATCTAGGTGCCGAGGCCGGGGCCGGCATCCCCGAACACCTTCACGTACACGTCGTCCCCCGCTGGGAAGGAGACACGAATTTCATGCCGACCACTGCCGAGACAAAGGTCCTTCCCGAAGACCTTCACACCACGTACGAGAAACTCCAAAACGCCATGGAGAGCCCATCGCAGACGTCCAATGAGTAACTCGACGAGCCCTACAACCGGGTCCGTCAAACCCCGCAGAGCAATTCTTCCCCGCCTCTCATGACAGACTCCTCCCAGGTTCGATCCCTTGAAGACCGGCGTACGGCCGTGGATCAGTACGACTTCCGCCAGGTCCATCCGCACGTCCGCTTCGGCACCGCGAGCGACCGGTACGCTGCCTGGATTGGGCAGATTTATCCGGCGGATCGATACGCCCTCCACATCTCCTCCCGCAAGCGAACCCTCCAGGGCCGAACGTTCGAGGAGCGCCAAGTCCCCATCGCATCCGTTCGGGAATACTTCGATCACTTTAGCACCCTGGAGCTCGATTTCACCTTCTACCGTCCCCTGCTGGAAGAGAACGACGAGCCCTCGTCAAACTATTTCGTCCTGTCCAACTACGCCGACCACGCCCCTTCCGAGGCCTCCTTCTTCGTAAAAGCCCCCCGAAAATACTTCGCGCGTCAGCTCCGAAAGGGAGGCGAATTTCACGACAATCCCGATTTTCTCGACGCCGAGGCCTACGTAGAAACCTTCCACGAGCCTGCGCTCGACATTCTGGGCGATCGACTTTCGGGAATCATCTTCCAGCAGGAGTATCAGCGCGTAGCCGACAGCCCCCCTCCGGACGCCAACATCGAAGCGCTAGACGCTTTTTTTAGTTCCCTCCCATCGAGCGTGCAGCCCCACCTCGAACTTCGGTCCGAGCACTTCCTCACGAATGCGTATTTCGACTGGCTCGAAGACCGAGGGCTCGGACACGTCTTTAGCCACTGGACGTGGCTTCCATCGATTCGCAACCAGTGGTCGATGTGTGGCGAACGGTTCACCGCGGCCGACGGGCAGGTGGTCTCGCGGCTCCTTACCCCCCGCGACATGCGCTACGCCGACGCCTACGCAAAAGCCTATCCCTTCGACGAGCCCGCCCCAGAACTGTCCGAAACGAAGCAGGCACAGGACATGGTGCTCGATGCCACAGCCCTTGCTTACCGAGCCGAGGCGCAAAATGCACTGCTAAACGTCATGGCCAACAACCGGGCCTGGGGAAATGCTCCGGAGTTGGCCCGCTCCATTGCCCATCGCATCCTCGATGAGGAAGAACGGCGTACGGACGCCTCCCACGAATCGTAGCCCCTCCCGACCAAGTCACTGCCGGGTATTGAGGTAGTCCTGAAGAATGACCGCTGCAGCGGCCGCATCGACACGGCCTTTGTCGTACCGCCCGGGCTGCTTCACGCCCGCGCGTCGCAGGAGATCTTTTGCCATTTCGGAGGTGTACCGTTCATCGCGGCGGACGACCGTGATCTCTTCGAAGCAGTCCGTGACTCGATCTACGAAGGACTCCACCATTTCCGTGGCTTCTCCCTCCTCGCCCCCTTCGGTCAGCGGCCAGCCGACGACGATTACCTCGATGCCCTCTTCTGCGTCCAGCTCTTGCAACGCCTCCAGGGCCTCATCCGGAGCATACGTTCCGTGCACCTGGGCAAAAAGTCGAAGGGGATCGGCAATGGCCACCCCGATGCGCTTGGTCCCTACGTCGAGACCGACAACGCGCGTATTTGAGTTGAGTGCACTCACGGCCTGAACTGTTTTGCACGCACGAGTCCTTCTCCCTTCCGACGATGAGTCCTGGAAAGCGCCATTGACTTTCGGAAAGAGTCGATTCAGTGCCGCAAGAGCACACGGAAGGAACCGGCACAGGCGACCTCTCCCCCTCTATTCCTCGAAACGGTAGACCCCGTGAATGCCATCGATCCGCTTCAGGCGTTCCATCAGCCGCTGTAGATGCTCGAGATCCGACACGTGCAGCATGATGGTCCCGGAAAAGATCCCGTCTTCTGTGTCGATGGTGAGGGAGCGAATATTCGTCTTTAAGTTCTTGGAGATGACCGTGGTGATGTCGTTGACCATCCCAACCCGATCTTCGCCCATCAGTCGAAGGGCCGCGACAAACTGAACGTCCTTCTGATGACTCCAGTCTACGTCGAGAATGCGATCGCCGTGGTTGATGAGCAGGTCGGAAGCATTCCGACAATTTGCTCGGTGAATGTTAATGGTGCCGGTCTTGCTCACGAAGCCAAAGACTTCGTCCCCCGGAATGGGGTTGCAGCAGGATGCGTAATTGACCGCCAGGTCTTCCTGAATCTCCCCATTAATGACCAGCGTCTGCTTGTTGGTGGTCTGGGCCGCATCCAGAAACTGCTCGAAGCGTTCTCGGAGAGATTCCTCGTCGGTCTCTTTCCCCTCTGCGTCTTCCTTCTCCTCCGACCCTCCCTTGATGTAATCCACCAGCTCCTCAGGATCGTACAGTCCCTTCCCAATTTCGTAAAAGAGTTGCTGGAGGTCGGGAAATTTGAGTTCGTGGGCAACTCCCTGGAGGTCCTGGTTGCTAATTTCGAGGTCGGCCTGGTCCTTCGTCTTGGTCCAAATCTCTCGGCCCAGATCCGCCGTCTTTCGCCGCTCTTCGTTCGTCCACTGGCGAATCCGGCTGCGAGCTTTGTGGGTGACCACAAAGTTCATCCAATCCGGGTTGGGCTGCTGCTTTTTGGAGGTGATGATCTCGACCTGATCCCCACTCGTGAGCTCGTGGGAAAGAGGCACCATCTTGCCGTTTACCTTCGCCCCAATACACTGCATCCCCACCTCCGTATGGACTTTAAATGCGAAGTCGATGGGGGTCGCTCCTCGGGGTAGCGTCATCAGATCTCCCTTGGGAGTAAAGACGTAAATCTCCTCGTCGTAGAGATTCAGCCGGAACTCCTTCACGAACTCGGTCGCCTCCTCCGGCTTGGGATTCTCGAGCAGATCACGGACCCAGTCGAGAAAGCGCTCCATCTCCTCGTCGACGTTCTCGGTCCCCTCCTTGTACTTCCAGTGTGCCGCCACCCCTCGTTCGGCCACCTCGTGCATCTCCTGGGTGCGAATTTGGACCTCGACTCGCCGCCCCTTGGGGCCAAAGACCGTGGTGTGTAAGCTCTGATACCCGTTTGACTTTGGCACAGAAATGAAGTCGCGAAAGCGCTCGGGGAGGGGCTTGTACAAATCGGTGACCAGAGAGTACACCCGCCAACAATCTTCCTTCCCCTTGCGCCCTTCGCTCTGCAGCACCACCCGAATCGCGAAGATGTCGTAGATCTCGTCGATGGGCTTGTTCTGCCGCTTCATCTTGCGATGGATGGAGTAGACGTTCTTGACCCGCCCATAGATGTCATAGTCGTAGCCCTCCTCGTCCAGACGTTCTTCCAGCGGCTCCACGAAGCGAGCGATGTAGGCCTCTCGCTGTTCGGCCATCCTCTCGAGCTTCTCCACAATGTGATGATAGGCATCCGGATCGAGAACCTTAAAGGACAGATCCTCGAGCTCGCTCTTGATGGTAAAGAGCCCAAAACGATGTGCGAGGGGAGCAAAGAGGTCGAGGGTCTCACTCGCTTTTTTCAGCTGCTTCTTTTTCGGAAGCGCCTCGATGGTGCGCATGTTGTGCAATCGGTCCGCAAACTTGACGAGGATCACCCGGAGATCCGTCGCCATCGAAAGCATCAACTTGCGGACGTTCTCTGCCTGGCCGAGCTCTCGACTGTCGAAGACACCTCGGATCTTCGTGAGCCCGTCGATGATGGTCGCCATGGTGTCCCCAAACTCTTCCCGAATCAGCTCTAGAGAGAGCTCCGTGTCTTCCACGACATCGTGAAGCAACGCGGCCGCCACGCTCGTGTCGTCGAGACCAATGTCTCGGGCCACAATCGTGGCCACGTCGAGGGGGTGGCTGATGTAGCGCTTTCCCGACTCCCGCCAGTCGTTCCGATGGGCCCAGTAGCTCAACCGAAAGGCCCGCCGAAGCATGTCCTCGTCGACAGTGGGGAGGTTGTCGCAGCAATGAGTCAGCAGCTCCTCAAAGGGCTCCTGGTACTCGGGATCAATGTCAATCTCGGCCTTCTTCGGAACGGCTGACGCTTGGATCATAACCTCGGAGAGGAAAATACGAGGAGTCCGAGTGCGCTAGGTTTAAGTTTCTGAAAACATAGAGGTTTCCGTTTAGAAAACCGAGACCTTCCCAGCGAGCAATAAAAAAGCACCGTGTCCCGGCGGGGTCACGGCGCTCTAGGCAAACTCCGATGCCGGCGTGGCAAACAGGCGACACCGAAAAGAACCCTAAAAATTCCGATTCTTACTTTTCCTCTTCATCCTCCTCGGCGTCCGAGGCCTCGTCCGCCCCCTCCTCTTCAGCACCACCCTCTGCCTCCGGGGCTTCTTCCGTCGCCACGTCAGCTTCTCCCTCAGGGGTCGTCTCAGTGTCCTCAGAAGACTCTGCGTCGGGAGACTCCTCCGCTTCGGACGCCTCCGAAGCGGCGTCTTCGTCGCGGCGACCTTTGCCGCTTCCGCGACGAGTGCCTCCAGAGCGTCCACTTCCCGTCCCGGCGGGGGGGACGTCGTTGTAGTCGACGAGTTCAATCATCGCGAGCTCGGCCCCGTCCCCCGAGCGCTGTCCGAGGCGAATGATCCGGGTATATCCGCCCGGGCGATCGCCCACGCGCTCGGCAACCTCATCAAAGAGTTCGTTGATGGACTCCTTGTTTTGAAGGTGTCGAAAGACCTGTCGCCGGTTGTGCTGAGTGTCCTCTTTGGCCCGCGTGATCAGGGGTTCGACAAACGGGCGCAGGGCCTTGGCTTTGGCCACGGTCGTCGTGATGCGCTTGTTTTCGATGAGCGCATTCGATAGGGCCTGCAGCGTCCGATTGCGGTGCGCTGCCGTGCGTCCGATCTTTTTTCCTTTCTTTCGATGTCGCATGATTCCTCCGGAGACAGGTGTTATACGTGATGCAGCCTACAAGAGAACAGGAACCCTCCTGCTCAAAGTCGTTCTCGGGACGCTTAGCCAGGCGGCATGTTAGCTCGGCGAAGAGGCTTTCTTCTCTTCGACGTACTCCTCGACGTCCATGCCAAAGTGAAGGCCTCTCTCCTCGAGAACTTCCACGAGTTCTTGCAGGGACTTCCGGCCGAAGTTGCGGAACTTGAGCATCTCATCTTCCTCGCGGCGGACGAGGTCCCCGATGGTCTTGATGCTCGCTGCCTTGAGGCAGTTGTGAGACCGTACCGAGAGATCGAGCTCATCGACGGGCTGCGAGAGCAACTCGCGAATGCGCTTGACCTCTTCGTCGACCTCTTGCTCTTCGACGACCGGCTCGGGCTCTTCCTCGAGCTGAATGAAGAAGTTGACGTGATCCCGAAGAATGGAGCCGGCCTGCGTGATCGCTTCTTCCGGGGTGATGGACCCGTCCGTCTCTACGTCGAGGATCAGCTTCTCGTAGTTAATCTTCTGCCCAACTCGGGTCGGCTTGACCGAGTACTTCACGTTCTTGATCGGCGTAAAGATGGAATCCACAGCAATCACGCCGATGGGATCCTCCTCTCGCTTGTTTTCTTCGGAGGGAACGTAGCCCCGACCGTAGCCCACACGCAAGTCCACGTTCACCTCGGCGTCCTCTGCCAAGGTCGCGATGTGCTGATCCGGATTGAGAACCTCATAGTCCGACGACGCCTCACCAATATCTTCGGCGGTCCAGTTGTTCGGACCATCGATGCTCAGGTGCAGGTGTCCCTCTTGCATCTCATCGGCTTTGAAGCGCACCTCTTTCAGGTTCAGGATGATGTCGGAGACATCTTCCGTCACTCCTGGAATGGTAGAAAACTCATGCTGCACTCCATCTATCTTGACAGCCGTAATGGCCAGGCCCCGAAGAGAGGACAGAAGAACACGACGGAGAGCATTCCCGATGGTCACGCCGTATCCGCGCTCCAACGGCTCCATGATAAACTGGCCCGTGGAGTCGGAGGCCTCTTCGACCTGAACGCCTTCCGGCATCTGAAGCCCGTGGTTACTCATACGCTCGATTGGAAAATTGGAGGGAATAATAGTTCAAATCAAAGGCCGCACACATGACCGTGGGCTCGCCCAAGCAAAAGCTCCCCCATATAAATGGAGATGCCTCCCTCGATTACTTCGAATAGAGCTCGACGATGAGCTGCTCTTCGATGTTTTCAGGAATCTCTTCCCGATTGGGGTAGTCGATAAACTTCCCCTTCATTTCCTGACGGTCAACCTCCAACCAGGAAAAGGTCCGGTTCTGGTGCTCCATGTTTGCCTGGATCACTTCCAAATCCTGACTTCCCGGCTTCACCTGGACGATGTCATCCGGCGACATCTCGTAAGAGGGGATGTCGACCACTTCGTCGTTGACCATGATGTGCCG
This sequence comes from uncultured Salinivenus sp., assembly GCA_964462965.1. Lineage (GTDB taxonomy): Bacteria > Bacteroidota > Rhodothermia > Rhodothermales > Salinibacteraceae > Salinibacter. The sequence goes on along the minus strand of CAYXAD010000020.1, from coordinate 3,357 downwards.
GTGGGACACGAACTGCCGTGCCTGGCGCCGCGTCCGGGCAATGCCCATTCGAAACACCGTATTGTCCAGACGGGATTCCAGGAAGATGAGCAGCTTTTCGCCCGTGACTCCCTGCTTCCGTGACGCCTTGTCAAAGAGATTCTTAAATTGGCGCTCGAGCAACCCGTACGTATACTTCGCCTTTTGCTTCTCCTTCAGCTGCACGGCATACTCACTCTCACGTCGACGGCGCGAGCGACCGTGCTGTCCTGGGGGATAAGGCTTCCGCTCGAGTGCCTTCGAAGGCCCAAATATGGGCTCCTTAAAGCGACGGGCAATTTTTTGTTTTGGTCCTCTGTATCGAGCCATGCTCCGATGTTGAAATCAATTCTTGAATGTCCGACGTGCCGTCAGAGAAGAGGAGTCCTCTTCTCTCAACGGGCACACAGTCCGTTTATACGCGGCGGCGCTTCGGAGGGCGACAGCCGTTGTGGGGAAGAGGCGTTACGTCGCGGATGCTCGCCACATCGAGCCCCACCTCAGACATGGCACGGATGGCTCCCTCCCGACCGGAGCCGGGTCCTTTCACGTACACGTCCACCCGGCGCAGGCCGAGATCGTACGCTTCTTGGGCCGCCGATTCCCCTGCCTTCTGGGCCGCATACGGAGTGTTTTTGCGGCTCCCCTTGAACCCCATCTTGCCGGCACTCGCCCACGAGATGGTGTTTCCGTACTGATCCGTAATCGTGACGATGACGTTGTTAAAGGTGGCTTTAACGTACGCGCGTCCATTTGATTCAACAACGACGTTCTTCTTTCGAACGCGGCGCTTGCCACCTTGCTCGTCTCCGTTGGCCATAACAATATAATTCTATTCTTGAAAGCTGGAGGAGGAGTTCAGTGCAAACTCCCCACACGGTCAGCAGAATGACTACTTCTTCTCTGTGGACTGCTTCCGCCCCGCCACCGTCTTGCGCTTCCCTTTCCGGGTCCGGGCATTGGTCCGTGTACGTTGACCATTGACCGGCAGCCCTTTGCGGTGCCGCTTGCCCCGATAGCAGCCAATGTCCATGAGGCGCTTGACATTCATCTGCTCCTCGGTACGGAGCTGCCCCTCCACGGTGTACTCGTCTTCGATAATCCGACGGACTCGTTTGGTCTCGCTCTCGGTCCACTCCCGAGGACGATTATCTCGATCCACCTCGGCTTCCTCCAGCACTTCATTGGCTCGAGATCGACCAATGCCGTAGATTTCGGTCAGCGCAATTTCACCGCGCTTGTCTTCCGGAACGTCAACTCCTGCAATCCTAGGCATATCTCTGTCTAATATATATTCAACAACCTGTACTCCATCAGCACGGCCCAGCCTGCGGTTGTAGACAAAGGACCGGGGGCCAATGAGACCACCCCGAGAAGGGCAGCCACGGGTTAGTTCTTGTAGCGGTACACAATTCGCCCCTTCGAAAGATCATACGGAGAAAGCTCGACCTTGACCCGATCACCGGGCAAAATCTTGATATAATTCATTCGCATCTTCCCGGAAAGCAGGCCAAGAATCTCGTGTCCGTTCTCGAGGCGAACACGAAACTGAGCATTGGGAAGTGCCTCGATGACTTCCCCGTCCTTTTCGATGGCTTCTTCTTTTGCCATTAGCGAGTTGTTGTTTCTGTGATAGCGTCCATCTCGTACGGAGGCTGAACAACGTCTTCGATATACTCAAACTGGGAAAGCACCTCAGCTTCGCCATCCCGAACCACAACCATGTGCTCGTAATGAGCCGAGGGACGTCCATCCGCCGCTCGAATCGTCCACCCATCGGCATCGGTCGTCACCTCGACAGTGCCTCGGTTAATCATGGGCTCGATGCAGATGGTGAGGCCCGGCTTCAATCGACGGCCGCGACCGGGATCGCCGAAATTTGGCACTTGGGGATCTTCGTGGAGGCTCCGCCCAATGCCATGTCCCACGAGATCTCGAACGACACTGTACCCTCTCGTTTCGCAGTGGGTCTGCACGGCATGGCTGATGTCCCCGATCCGTCGTCCCACCACAGCCTGTTCGATGCCCTTGTTGAGGGCCTCGTACGTGGCTCGGCAGAGGGCAGCGTCCTCCTCCGCAATAGAGCCCACCGCAAAGGTGTACCCCCAATCCCCGTAGTATCCATTCAACTTCGCCCCACAATCGATCGAAAGAAGATCGCCGTCTTGGAGCGCGTAATCATCCGGAATGCCGTGCACCACGGCATCATTCACCGAGGTGCAGAGTGTATTCGGGAAGACGTTGTTTCCCACCTCATAGCCTTTGAATGCAGGCTCTGCCCCATGTGTTCGGATGAAATCTTCGGCCACCGCATCCAGCTCCTCCAGGGTCACACCCACGTCAATGTGACGAGCCACCTCCGCGAGGGTGCGCCCGACGAGGTCCGCACTCTCGCGGAGACGATCAATTTCACGTTCACTCTTCAGGTGGACCATGGGCCTTCCGCGTATTCGGTTCCAAAGGCGAGTAATCCATCGCATGGGCAAAGATTCTGTTCGCCGTCCCATTTCGACGGCTGAACACTGAATGCACGGATTTACATGTGACGGCCACGCATCTTGCCGCTCTTCATGAAGCCATCGTAGTGGCGCATGAGCAGGTGACTCTCGATTTGCTGCAGGGTATCGAGGGTCACTTGCACGAGAATGAGGAGACTCGTCCCTCCGTAGAACATTGCAAACTGCTGCGAAACACCGGCCCGCATGGCAAAGGCGGGAAGAATGGCAACGAATCCAAGGAAGATGGAGCCCGGGAGAGTGATCCGAGTGAGGATCGTGTCGATGAACTCACTGGTCTGCTTGCCCGGTCGGATGCCCGGAATGAAGCCGCCCTGACGTTTCATCGTGTCGGCCATCTCCTGTGGATTGACGGTAATGGCCGTGTAGAAGTACGTAAAGAATACGACGACGAAGAAGAAGAGGATCGAATACCCCATCCCGCTAATGTCTCCGAACCAGGCCCCAATTTGCTGCATCGTGGGGCTATCCGGGAAAAACGACGCAATCGTCGAGGGAATGAACATGATCGACTGCGCAAAGATGATGGGCATCACGCCCGCGGCATTGACCCGGAGAGGCAGATACTGCGTCGTGCCCCCATACACCTTCCGGCCCACGACCCGCTTCGCATACTGCACCGGGATCCGGCGCATGCCCTGGGAGACGAGCACGACGCCGCCCGTCACGAGCACCCAGACACCAATCTCGAGCAGGAGAATGAAGATGTTGTCTCCAACCAATCCGATTTCGTTAAAGAGGGCATTGGGGAGAAAGGCAATGATGCCGATCATAATGACCAGCGAAATGCCGTTGCCAATTCCATCTTCGCTGATCCGTTCCC
>CAYXAD010000019.1:0-23516 GCA_964462965.1 uncultured Salinivenus sp. | reverse complement strand
GGGGCACTTAAAGTGAAAGAATCGTTCACGAGAAAGAACTTCGACGCTCAAGCCTCAGGCCGTTTCGCCCTCGCCTCTGCGGTCGCCCCCCCAAATCCACCCCCACCCGGTGTTTCGATCCGAAGGCGACTGCCTGCAGGAAGCCGACGAGTGAAGTGCGCGGGAAGCACCTCCTCGGTTCCGTCTGGATGGACGAAAACGTTACGTCCAGGCGTTCCCGCTTCTCCTCCTTGTCGGCCCCAAGGCCCCCGATCACGACGTGTGCTCAGCATGGTGACGGTCACCGGCACCTGCACCTCGTAGATGCGAACGAGCCCGTCGCCCCCTCGCTGTTGTCCGGCGCCCCCACTCCCTGCTCGCAACCGGTAGGCAACCACGCGAAACGGATAGGTTTCTTCCAACGCCTCGATGGGAGTGTTAAGTGTATTTGTCATGTGCACGTGCACCCCGCTAAGTCCCTCCGCCGAGGAACTGGCGCCCATGCCGCCTCCAATGGTTTCGTAGTAGGCAAAGGCCGACCCATCGGAGTGCGTGCCACCGATCGTGAGGTTGTTCATGGTTCCTTGCCCGGCGGCCGGAATCAGGTCCGGAAGAGCACGGGCAAGGGCCCCGAGCACGGTGTCGACGATGCGTTGCGAGGTCTCGACGTTGCCCCCGGCCACGGCATGTGGGGGCTCAGCGTTGACAAGGCACCCCGCCGGAGCCGTCACCGACACAGGGGCCAAACTCCCCGCATTGACCGGAATCTCCCCACCCGTCAAGCTCTGAACCACATAGTAGCAGGCAGACGCCGTGATGGGAAGCACGGCGTTGAGATTTCCGTCGACGGCCTCGTCGGTTCCGTGAAAGTCGAAGGTGATGGATTCGTCGCTCACCGTGGCCGCCACTCGAATGGCCGCCGTCTTGCCCTCCTGAAGCTCCAGGGTGTCTTCGAAGGTGTACGTGCCATCGGGCCAGTCGGCAAGGGCGGCCTTCGTTCGCCGCTCACTGTACTCCTGCAGATGTCGCGCGTAGGCAGTGACCTCTCCGGAGCCGTGGGCCGCTGCCAGGGCCCGGAGGCGGCGAGAGCCAACGGCGTGCGCCGCTCGCTGGGCCGACAGATCGCCGCGTCGTTCGTCGGGGGTGCGAACGTTGCGCAGAAGGAGGCGAAGCACGCCTTCATTGAGCTGTCCCTCCTCGTACAGCTTGATCGGGGGGATGACGAGCCCTTCCTGCACGAGTTCAGTGGCCAGCGGGAGCGACCCTGGCGACATGCCGCCCACGTCGGCGTGGTGGGCCCGGCTGGCGACGAAAAACGAAGGCCGCTCCCCGTTCCCCAAAAATACAGGAGAGACCATCGTCACGTCGGGAAGGTGCGTGCCTCCCTCATACGGATCGTTAAGCACCACCACGTCTCCGGGCGCCCAGGCCTCAACCGCGGCCCGGGCCGACTCCACGCTCGCGGGCATGGCGCCCAAATGCACGGGAATGTGAGCGGCTTGGGCCACCAGGCGGCCGGTCCCATCGAAAACCGCACAGGAAAAGTCGAGACGCTCCTTGATGTTGGGCGAGTAGCTCGTCCGCCGAAGCGTCCCCCCCATCTCGTCGGCCACCCCTTCGAAGCGGTGGCGGTACAGCTCCAACAGAATGGGATCGGCGTCCTCCATCGAGTACTCCTGGTTGGTTCAAAAACCGGCGCTCGGACAAGATATCGAGGCGCCGACGGAGGATCTACCCTGATCCTTTTTGCCTTTCAGAACCTGTTTGGCAGATTGTCTACGGCCTGTGACTTCGTGGATCTCGTGCAGAACGGGCTCCGGCGCCGGCCTCCAGTCCACGTTCGAGCACAGTCCAGCGATGTATTTCGGCCATTGGGGCCCCGCCAAAGGAATCCTCAAAAGGTCACCTGCAGGGAGACGACCGAGCGCCGCCCGGGGAGGGGTCGCTCGACCCGATCGAGGCCTCCCTCCCCCCGGGGCTGCAGGCCCCAGTCGGCCACATTCGCCCGATCCAACAGATTGACGAATCCGATGCGCCCTTCCACTTCCGTGCCGTTCCAGGTGTGGGTCAGGCGAAGTCCGGCGTCGACCCGATACAGCGGAGACAGCACGTGGTCCCCCGGAGACGTGAGATCAATCTCTTCGTCGCTCTCCTCGAGGTCAGAGGGACGGAGATAGGCGTAGTAAGACCGTCGATAGCCCCAAGTTCGGCCCCAGATGCCCTCCCCCCGAGCGTCCACCGAAAGCCCTCCTCCCAGGGGAACCTCCGTCTCCAACGTGAGTCGATGCGGCTCATTCCAGGGCACCGGCACGTGTTTCTCCTCAAAGCGCCCCGGAAACGTTCGATGCGACCGGCTATAAGCGTAGCGGAGCGAACTCTGAAGCACTTCGGCGTCGTACTCAACCTGCAAGCCTCCCCCGTAGGCCGTTCCGTCACTGGGCGCGAGAAAGGATGACAGGGGCACCGGGATCCCCCGGCCAGACGCGTTTCGAAGGGCCGGATAATGGAGTTCGAGGAGGTGAGCCTGCCCCTTCCTGTACCCTTCCAGGTCCACCTGCCAAGCGGGAGAAGGCTGCCACGTCACATCCGCCGAAAGGTGATACGTTCGAGGAGGCGAGTGCGAGGGGGGAACCGGAAGCCACAGGTGCGAACTCGGCACCACGGCGGTGGCCTCCCCACGACGCAGGTTGAACTGCGCCGTAAACTGCCGGTAGAGCCCCCCAGCCAGACGAAGAGCAACGCTTCCCATCCCCGTGCCCTTCCGTTTGTACCGGAGTGAAGTTCGCGGCTCGGCGTAGAGAGTAGTGAACTCCGGCCTCGCCGTCAGGCGCAGACCGCTCTCGAGGGTGGTGTAGCGGCTCAGGCCGAGTGTCGCTTCTACAGCCGTGTTCAATCGCAAGACGTGGGCACGGTGTCGGAGGCGTGGCACAAAGGCGTGGGTTCGACGGAGGCCCGTCTCCAGGGAGGTGGCCCCGGCGGAGAAGGTGAGAATGTGGGAGTCGGCAAGCTCGTAATCGAGATGCCCGCCCAGCGTCAGCTCCGTCACGGACGTGCTCCCTTCTGGACCGGGATCCTCCTGCAGGGCCAGTTCCTCCAGAACCGTCCGCTCTTCCGAAACCATCTCCTCGAGAGGTCCCACCTCGGAGCGAGAAGCCGCTCGATATCGACTGAGAGATGCTTGTAGAGACCCGACAGTACGAGTCGTCACGGGGGCACTGTACTGGGCTTGCACGACGGTATTCGTCCAGGAGGAGCGGTCGTAGACGGGCAGTTTAGGGGAGGAAGAGGCTATTGTTGCATCAGCCTGCTGAAGCTCGGGGGCTCCCTCTTCCCCCATTCCGAGCGCCAAATCAGCCCCAAGCGTGCTGCCTCCGTGATAGGCCGAAAGATCCAACTGCTGCATAGGCCCCCAGTCGACCCGGACCGCACCGTGTACGTCGTGGAACGAAGCCGTTGGCCGAGCGCGAGTCCCGAGCGACGCCCCTGCGAGCGAATGATCCGACGGAAGCTGGGCCGCGGCAAGAACCGGATCGAGCGTCGACCAACGGTCAATCAGGTCGTAGAGCGCGGGATCCTGGTACAGTCCCCAGACCCCAACCCGGCCCGCCCCGAGAGCGGTGACGGAGGCCTCTCCCACGTCTGCTTGCTCCCGAAGTCGAGCGTTGAGACTGAGCGGATCGACACGAACCGTCCCGTAGCGTCCCCCACGGTCCGACAAGTCATGCTCCAAGCGAATGGCGCCGGAAAGGGTACTGCCATGCAGCACCCCATATCCAGCCTTATGTGTTGTAAGCCCCTCTACGGCGAGCGGGCTAAACGCTCCAAGGAGTCGTCCGGCACTGGTGGGATTTCGCACGGGAACCCCATCAAGGTGTACCGAATGCGAGCCGGTGGCCCCGCCCTGGATGTGGAGGTCGGTATGCGGCGCCGAAGCAGTTACCCCCACGAGCGTTTGGGCCGCCCCCACGACGCTCGGCGTGCCTCGGCTCTCCGCTTGAAGCACTTGCGCCGCCGAGCGTCTCCCCGTGCGGCGTCGAGCCGGTGACTGCACGTGTCGATCCCCCTCGACAACGACCGAATCGGTTACGAGAGGGGCTGGGGACAGTGCGATGGTGTGAGTGGAGCTCGACTCGGGATCGACAGTCAGAGACGCCTCGTGTCGTTCGTAGCCGAGATGGCTTACCACGACCGGATGAGCTCCGGCAAGGAGACCGGATAGGTGGAACCGCCCGGACGTATCTGTCACCGTTCCGGTGGAGGCTTCGGGCAATCGGATGTGAGCGTGTGAAAGGGGCGTTCCCTCTTCCGCATCCCGAACCACTCCCTTCAACACTCCGCGTTGAGGCGGTCGACGGATCGCCTCCCGCAGAACGTACGTACCGCTCGACGCCCGAACGTAATCGACGGGCTGTCCCTCGAGGACGCACCCCAACAGGGCCTCTGGAGCGGCCTCCCGAAGCGTGCAGGAGGTCTGAAAGCCCCGTACGAGGTCTGCGTCGTAGACAAGACTGATGCTGGTTTCCGATGCAATCCGCTCCAGTGCTCGATCGAGCGGAACCTCCTGAAGGTCCAACGAGACCAGAGTGGGTTGAGCCGTCGCCCCGCTCGCCGTCCACAGAAGGAGCACGCCCACCACCCATCCCCAATGATGTCGAGAACCGGCCTCCACCATAACGCCAGAGAGACTCAAACGATGTCAGAACGTGTTAAGCCGAGGACCGCTTAGACCACGGATCGACTTGTTTTTCTGGGCGACACGCAGGCCCAAGAGACACTCCTCTTTCAGAAAGATAACTTCTCCGCCCCACGGATGAAATCATTTTTGTCCCGAGAGAAGTACAAACATTCTGCCGTTCTAAAAATCGCATCTTTGCTGGGTAAATACTAGCCTCCTACGCCTTCCACGTTCCCTTTCCTCTTCCCAGCCTCCAACTCGATCTCTCTCACGACTCGGTGGAAGAGGCAACAATTTCGAAGCCCTGACGGGTCGGTCGGTAGCTCAAATCGAGGGCCGTGCACACGTCGTGGAGAATCGTTTCCAGGTCCGTTGGGGACGGATAATAGAGCGAAAGAGGGGCCTCGGACTGATCGACCGACGCATGAATCCGCACTGGCACATCAAAGCGACGTTCCAGCTCGTGGACGACCTTCGACAACGGCCAATCCCGTACGGCAAACCCGTCGTCCCGCCATGCGAGCACGTGCTCTACGTCAGCCTGCGCGGGAGCCGTGGGTTTCGCGCCGGCACCTGCGACCCGGCTCGTCTGGCCCGGGCTCTCCAGTGTAATTGCCTGTTCCAGCTGCTGAGAAGACGACACCTGCACCTGGCCACTCGTCACCGTAACCTCCGTGATGCGTTCCTCGTCGGCCCGGCTCCGAACGTTGAAACGGGTGCCCGTCACAGACACGAGGGCGTTAACGGTTTTTACGGCAAAGGGCCGCTCCGACGAGGCGACGTCAAAGAATGCCTCGCCTTCAAGGCGAAGCACTCGCCGATCCGTGGATACAAAGGGCACAGCCTGAAAGCCGCGACGGTACCGAAGCACAGTTCCGCTGTTCAACTCGACGGTCGAACCGTCCGGCAACGTCACCGTCTCGTGCTCTCCGGCCGACGCAGTGACCGTGACGGGCTGCCGCCACAACCATAAGCCACCGATCAGCACAAGCACGACGAGAGCCACGCCCCATCCCCACCGACGGCGTCGCTGCCTCAGGGGACGGCGAGCGGACCGCTCCGTCCGGCGAGACTGCTGTCGGGGTCGTTCGTTTTGCCGTTCAACCGTTCCATTCTGGTCCAGGGGCCCCAGCTCGGGATGATGTTCAGAGACGGTCGCCCAGGCGCCGGCCGGATCGGGGTCTTCCCCCGCCGCCGGCTCGGTTGTGCCGAGCAGGGACCACACGGCTTCGAGGTCGGCCTGCTCCTCGGCCGACTCGTCACGGAGCCGCTCCCGAAGCTCAGACGGAATAGAAGAAGGATCACGAGGCATCGGAGTCCAGCAGGTCTGGTTCGTAGGCACGGATTCGACTGCGCAGTTGCTTCAGGGCGCGCACAATGTGGTTGTTGACGGTCCGCGGGGAAATGTCCATCACGTCGGCAATGGTCTCGTGGCTGAGGCCTTCGTAGCGACTCAGGGTAAGGGCCTCTCGCTGACGGTCCGGGAGTTCCTCGATCCAGCGCTGGAGCCGCTTCTCGAGCCGTTGCGCGTCGGTCTCGACGTCCGGCCACTCGGGGGCGGACGGCTGGGCGGCCGACTGCTCGCGGACGGCGTCCTCCTTTTCGGTCCGCGTCTGCCGGCGGCGTTCGTGGTTGTAGGCTCGATTCCGAGCCATCCGATAGAGATACGCTTCCAGCGACTGGCTCGGGTCCAGGGCCTCCCGAACCTCCCACAGCCGAATAAATACGTCCTGCGTCACGTCCCGCGCCGAGGCTGCCTCCTTCGTGATCGAGCGGACGTACCGAAAGAGCGGTTCGTAAAGAGCCTCGAACACGCGAGCGTACGCCGCTCGGTCCGACGCCTTCAGGCGCCGGCACCACTCCTCAAACGGAGGCGCTTCGGGCATGGCCAACCACTGGTTCCATTGGGAAAGAAGGACGCGGTCCCGCCACGTTCAGTACTTCAACACATTTATGCACCCCAGTAACCAGTAGAGATCTGCGGGCAGCAGGCTTCTCCCTGCCCGTGGCCTTCCCCTGTCTACCGTTCGAGCCATACGTTCTGCCACGCATCGACACGGGCCGTCCAGGCAGGGGGAATGACGATCGTCGTGTCGTACTGATGAAGAATGGCCGGCCCATCGAGGGTGTGCCCGTGACGCAGGCCCTCACGAATATAGGTGTGAGTCTCAGTGGGTCCGTCGAGGTCGAACCAGACCGGCCGCGTGCCCAGGGCTGCAATCTCGGTAGGTTCTTCCGTCTCGGGCTCGCTCGGCAACGAGGGGGCAGGTGTAGCCACCGTTCCCCGAACGCGCACAGCCACGACCTCGACCGGTTCCTCCGGATCGGCGTGTCCGTACCGCTCCTCGTGCCGCTCGTGAAAGTGCTGCACGGCGTCGGCGACGCGGGACCCGGAGATGGGCATTTGCAGGGGCACCTGCAATTCGTAGCTCTGTCCCGCGTAGCGCAGGTCGAGTTCAGCGGCCAGGGAGACCGTCCCATGCTCGTTGAGCGCTTCTCGGACCTCTTCGGCTGCATTTTCGGCGGCGGCTTGCAACGGCGCAGGGTCCTCGACGAGAGCGGAAGCCGAACGAAGGAGGGCCCGCATCGTGTCGTAGACCACGTCGGCCATGAGAAGGCCAAGGGCACTTAGGACTCCGGGGGTCGGTGGCACCAGGATGCGCTCCATGCCGAGGGCGTCGGCCAACGCTGCAGCGTGGAGTGGGCCCGCGCCTCCAAACGGAACGAGTGTATATTCTCGGGGGTCGTGGCCGCGCTCGACGGAGACGCGCCGGAGCGCCCGTTCCATCGTCGCATTGGCCACCCGAAGTACGCCGAGCGCTGCTTCCTCGGGCGACCGATCGAGAGCCTGTCCGAGCTGGGCGAGGGCGTCGAAGGCTGCCTCGGGCGCCACGTCGAGGGAGCCAGTGCCCCCCAGAATGTGCTCGGCATGCAAGCGACCGAGCACGAGGTGAGCGTCCGTGACGGTGGGCGCCGTCCCTCCTCGACCGTAGCAGACGGGGCCGGGCTCCGCCCCGGCACTCTCCGGTCCCACGCGCAGACTCCCTCCGGCATCGACGTGGGCAATGCTTCCGCCGCCGGCCCCCACCGTATGGATGTCCGTCGTCGGGAGGCGCAGGGGCAAGCCGGCGATCGTATGCTCAGAGGTACGAGGCACGTCCCCGTTACAGAGCGCCACGTCGGCACTCGTCCCGCCCATGTCGAGCGTCAGAATCCGCGGCGACTCGGTCCCGAATGCCCGCCGAGCCACCCCCAGTGCGCCCACGACGCCCCCCGCCGGTCCACTCAGGGCCAGCCGTGACGCTTGTCGGCCAGCAGGCCCTAATCCGATCGTCCCCCCGTTCGACTGCATAATTCGTACGGAGCGTCCGTCCAGGGCGTCCTCCAGACGATCCAGATACTGCTCGACCGTCGGACGCACGTAGGCATTCACCACCGTCGTGGCCGTCCGCTCGTACTCGCGATACGCCGGGAGGAGGGCACTGCTTCGGGTGATCGGCACGTCCGGCAGCACCTCACTTAGAATCTCCGCGGCCCGTTCCTCGTGCCCGGAGGCACGATAGGAAAAGAGGAAGACGAGCGCGATGCTTTCGACCTCTCGTTCGGCCAAACGCTCAGCCAATGCACGGACGGCCGCCTCGTCAAGCGGCATAATCACGTCTCCGTCGGCACTCATTCGCTCCGGCACCTCGAGCCGACGCTCTTTCGGAACGAGCGGTGGGGGACGAGAGGGCCGGAGGTCGTAGAGATCAGGCCGATTCTGTCGGCCGATGGCGAGTACGTCGGCAAAGCCCTCGGTGGTTACGAGTGCCGTGCGAGCCCCGCGTCGTTCCAGGAGGGCATTCGTTGCCGTCGTCGTGCCGTGGACCACAGGGGCTGTCGACTCCGGCTCGACTGCCTCCATCCCCTCGACCACGGCTTCGTGTTGAGGATCCGTGGTGGGGACCTTGTGGACCTGCACCTTGCCCTCGGTGACGACGACGAAATCCGTAAACGTTCCCCCCACGTCGACGCCGACCGGAGTGCCGTCGGCGTCTGAATCAGAAGAAGCGGACGGAGTCATAGAGCAGAAGGCAGGGCAACGGTAGAGGGTGCACGCCTCGAAAGAGACGAGCAATAGAGCAGACATTCAAGACGTGCACCTTCCTCCGCCCCCTACCGCTTCTTCACCGTGAGGCCCATTCCGGCGGCGTCTATGAACACGAAAGATGATTCCAGCGCCGGACTTTGCGTAATGGCCTCGATGTAGCGAGGGTCGGGCTCCGGGTAATTCATGTTGTGAGCAATCACGAGCCCCCCGGTCGAACGAGCGGGAGCAGGATTTCGAGATAGCCGGGGAATCCGGACTTGTCTGCGTCGAGAAAGACGATGTCAATCGGTTCCTCGTACCGATGGACGGTCTCGTGAGCGTCCCCTCCGACTACAGTACTGAGTGAATCCACCCCGGCCTTCTGAAAATTCTTCCGGGCAATCCGAATGCGCTCCTCGTCGATCTCGTGTGTATAGAGGTGCCCCCCGTATTCCGAAGGACCAAGGCAACCAGACCGCTGATTCTCCGGTCGAGGTCCCAATCTCCACGACCCCGCTGAGCGACTACTGACTCCGCCAAGAGCCGAAGAAGCCGTCCATCTCGAACAGAGACATTTGCATGCTGCGGTCCGGCACGCATTTCCTCCAGTGTCGACAGGATGTGCTCTTCGACCTCATCCTGCGCCAGGAGGGGATTTTCAAAGGGAAGATTTCTCCCTGGCTCTGGCTGCCCACAGGCTGACCCGCTCAACGCGAAAAGACCCAGTAGGGCACCGAAAATTCCCGCTGTACGGCTCATATCAAAACATTGCGTCTATGATGCATACCTCGTACCCCACGAATCCACTTCTGTAATCCGAGTTGCGAGGCACACACTCTGTCAGCTCGACGGCCGACTGCGGACCCCGAACGGATTTGAGATTTCGCGACGCACCGCTTACAGAGGTCATGTTTCGGCGGTCAGCCGTCCACCGTCTGCCATCCCAGAAAAAAGAGCACGTAGGTCGCCACGTGAGTTACTAAGGAAAACCTCTACGCCGGCAACGGCTTTGTTTTGGTCTCCTTCTCCGACACCTCGAGGTGGTGTGGACCTGGTTCAGGGTGCCTAGAAGTCGGACGGATAAATCGCAGGCTGGGGATTGGCACCACAAACTGACCGCCCCAGTCGGCAATCCCGCACATCTGACGCACGATTTCAGATTGCAGGTTCCAGGGCAAAATGAGTACGTAGTCCGGTTCCGTTTCAAAAATGCGCTCGGGGGCATGCACAGGAATTCGCGTCCCTGGCAGGAATCGCCCCTGTTTGTAGTGGCTTCGGTCCACGGTGTAGGGCAAAAAGTCAGAGCGGATGCCACAGTAATTGAGCAGGGTGTTGCCCTTGGCCGGCGCCCCGTATCCAACGACCGTCTCGCCCTGCCTCTGGGTCTCGATTAGAAAGTCCAAGAGATCCCGACGAATGGTCTGGACCCGCTCTCCAAACGACCGATACGTTTCCAGATCCGTCATTCCAAATTCTCGTTCCTCCTGGAGAAGGTCTTGCACGCGCTTGCTCTCGGCATACTGGGAGCACTCCGCATGCTGGGCATAAATTCTCAGAGATCCGCCGTGGGTGCGAAGCTGTGCGACGTCGAAGATTTCGAGTCCATGTTCTGCAAATACCCTTCGAACGGTGGTAAAGGAAAAATACGAAAAGTGCTCGTGATAAATGGTGTCGAATTGGTTTTCCTCCAGGAGCCGCTTGAGGTGGGGAAACTCCATCGTCAGGATTCCGTCTTGGGCCAGCAGCCTACGGAGCCCCGTAACAAAGTCGTTCAGGTCGGGAACGTGGGCAAGCACATTGTTTCCAATGAGGAGGTCGGCCCGACCGTGCTCCTCCACGCATCTAGCTGCCGACTCGGCCCCGACAAACTCCTCTCGTGTGGGAACCCCTACAGAGCGCGCCGCCTCGGCGACGTTTTGACAGGGATCGATCCCCAAAACAGAAACGTCCGTCTCCATGAAATTGCGGAGCAAATACCCGTCGTTGCTCCCCACCTCGATCACAAAATCGTCGTCTCCGATTCCATAATCCGAGCGCATGTGCTGAGTGTAACGAGCAGCATGCTCTAACCAACTCCTCGAATACGACGAAAAGTATGCATAGGAGTCGTCGAAGATTTGATCGGCGGGGACAATCGCCGGCAACTGAACGAGGTAGCACTCCTCACAGACGTAGACCCGAATCGGATAGTGCGTCTCTCCCTCGTTCAGATCCTCGGGGCGAAGGAAGTTATTCGAGACGGGAGAAACGCCGAGATCGACGACCACATGATTGAGAGGGGCCTCGCAAAACCGGCAATTCAAGTCATCCATAGCAGTAGTCCAAGAGAGCGAGATACGATCCGATTGTGTGTAGACGGGAGGGAATGTCGAGGTCCTTTCAGAAAGCGCTCTGCAAGGTAGATGCTTCCGTATACAGTCTCTTCACCATAGAGAATTGTCCAAGCGGAGCTTCTGGTGTATCCCGACCTGGAAAACGCACTCGTTTGGAGTACTCCCTGCGTCCTGTCTTCTTGTCCCAGCCTTGACCCTCTCGAATCCTCCTCCACAATACCCGTCAGTGCGACCCGCATAGAAGATTTCTTCTCGCCACAAATGACCGGATGCTGTGTTAGGGAGAGATGCAAAAGTACCGACGCTCGTCTCTCGCATGGTTTCGAGATGAATGGAGGCCCTCAATTGACGTGGCACTGGACGAATGACAGGGCCTCCCGTCCGTTAATCATCTGAAGGAAAAGGACGAGGCTTACGGCCTATATTTGCCCACTAGGTAAAAAGTACCCAACCTGACTGAATTCAGTCTGCCTCAACCACCCTCACCGTAACTAAATCTCAACTTAACTAAATCTTATTATTATTTCTGGATCTACCGCTCTCTTGTGTTGCCCTTATCTGTATTAATTACTCAAAATATCACTAATGTTACGAAATTTCCCTATATCTCGAAGCTGCCGATTTATCCTTTGAAGGGGCCTATGTGTCGGAAACGGGGAAAACAGCGGACATTGAATTCGCAGTACCAACTCCCTCCTGCCGACTAGCTTTGGACTCTTGTCCTGAACCGGTAGGGTAAATTTTCATCCAACCGCCGTAGACTACTGGTAATATTTCCTGACCCGATTCAGAGGCATGCTCCGACACAATACGAAATGCTTGCCACACGGGACAAGGGATGGGCTAGGAGACCGTAGCGCGTTTGTCCTTCGCAAGATCTCGTCTATGTGCTGGCTATCAAGCGGTGCCTGGGCCCTTCATTCAACCTGTCATCCGTCAGCGGTCCTCCTCGAAATTCGACCGATATGGGCGAATATGTTGTCGAGGCGTCCGAGTAAGACCTTTCCACGACCGTCCCAAAGTACGATCATGAGACGTGTGCGCCCACTTCACAGATTAAGACATCCCACAGCACTTCGGAAATAAACCACTTAGAATCTCCACTCAGGAGAGAAGCGAGAGCTCGTACCTGAATGCTCTCGGTGCGACCGAATCCAGTCGCCGCAAGAAAAACTGCCCGTTCACGCGGTAATACAGTGCGGCAAAGCATCCCTTCCGGGGTGCTGAAGTAGATCAGTGGGTTTTAAGATCAGTCTTTCCTGACCCCTTCCATGCAAAGATCAAAAACAGATCGGTCTCGTGGAGAGCATAATCAGTCTTGACCATTCAAATGCCCTCTAGAGATTATTGTCTGCTCAAAGCTGGACGAGACTGTTACCTGAACGGAAGCCGCCCCTTCCAACCAGAAGCTGCAGAGGACTCGGGACGATTTGAAAAATTTAAGACAGTAGCCCCTGAATTCTTTCGATGTGTATCCCCCTTTAAACAAGAAACGCCCGACCGGTGCTGACCGATCGGGCGCTTCTCAGTAGTCAGAACGAGTCTGTGGCCCGTCCTCTCGATGTTGTCAGTCTGGAATGCTTCGGTCGGAACTGACCGATCAACGATTGTGCCTAACCTGCGTGTGCATTGCAGGAGACTGAGCCTTATTATGCGATGCCACCTGAGAAGGCGCATCGGCCTGTGCATACGGGCTTACCGTCGACGTCGAAGGGGCCTCCGCCGTATTCTGACCGATGGCACTTCCTACAGCGCTCAGGCTGAAGATCACGGCGAAAGTCAGGAGGGTCGAGAGGAGGGCTTTGACAGTAGAAGAATCAGTTACTGTAGAGAGCATGAGGGGAATTCAATCTGCTGTAGGAAAGAGAGACCTCTCCTGTGGGGCTTACGAGGAACCGTCTTGGTTGTGGCCATAATCGTCTGGCTTGTCGTTGCTTCCATCATCAGTAGCAGAGGCTCCCTGGTTATGGGAAGCCTCCTGGACAGTCACTTCCTCTGAATCCGTCGGTGACGTGCCCGTGAGGGTATCGGCCGTACAACCGCCCAACACAAAGAGACCGGCGACCAGAGAGAGTACGAGGGTGGAACCGATCGACGAAGAATCGAACCGCTTCATAAGTAAAGCTTGGATAATGGCATGAAGTTAGCGATTATTGTTCGGTTGAGAATAACCCATTCCGCCGCCGGCTTCAATCCCGCTGAGCGGGGTAAAAAGTCCCCACCGATATACATTAGGTATATATGAAATACCCTACGTTTAGAATTGTACTGCTCCTGTTTCTCGTCGGGAGCCTTTCGGGGGGATCGCTGCCTGTCGCTGCACAGTCGAGTTTCAGCCAGGAAGCGGCGGAATCCATCGATGAACGGGGACTCCCCTTTCCCAGCGAGCACTACGCCCCGCCCGAGTATGAGCAACATCATCAAAACTGGGCCGTCGCCCAGGACGAGCGCGGGCTGACGTACGTGGCGAATAACGACGGAATCATGCAGTACGATGGGAACCGGTGGCGCCTGATTCCAACCACGACGGGAACTCTCGTGCGCTCGGTGGCCGTCGACAGCCTCGTCTACGTCGGAGCAAAGGGAGACTTCGGCTACCTCCGCCCGGATTCCTTTGGGGTCCTCCGCTACCAGTCGCTCTACGAACGCATTCCACAAGGAAAACGCGACTTTGAAGATGTCTGGGCCACACATGCCCAAAGCGACGGAATTTATTTCCAGGCCAACGAGCGACTCTTCCGATGGGACGGATCGGAGATTACTTCCTGGAGCACAAAAGACGGCTTCCATACCTCGTTCACCGTAGGGGACACTCTCTACGTACGGGACTTCGATCGTGGCCTCTTGAAAATGGAGGAGGGATCTCTATCCCCTGTACCAGGTGGAGAAGCCTTTTCAGACATGCCCATCCACATGATGGCCTCTCATCCCAGTGGAAATATTCTGATCGGTACGGAGAAGAAGGGGCTTTTTCTTTATGATGGGAAAGACGTTCAGTCCTTTGCCCCTGAAGTAGGATCGTATCTCGAAGACCACGAGCTTTATCACGGATGTCGGTTGCCCGGAAATCGGTACGCCCTGGCCACCCTCGGCGGCGGCATTCTCATTGTAGGAGACGACGGTCAAATTTTGCGTGTACTCGACAAGTCTTCAGGACTCCCCGATGAGGTTGTAAATTACGTGTACGCTGGACGGGAGGGACAGCTTTGGGCGGCATTAAACAATGAGGGCTTACACCGAGCCGATTTGAACGCCCCAACGACGCTTCACGACGAACGAACCGGGCTGGATGGGGTCGTTCGAAGCATGGCACGTCACGACGGGAAGATGCACGTGGCTACAGGCAGTGGTCTCTACGTGCTCAGGAGGAGCGAGCAACAGGGGACCGGTGAGAAAAATGCCCGCTTTCATAAACTAGAAGGGCTGCCATTGAGCTGGGACCTCTTACCGGTAGGAAACGAATTGTTTGCGGCAACGAACAAAGGGGTTTATAAAATTAACGGCCGTAGGAGCCAACAAATCTCCGACGATCTTACCTACACTCTTTTCCAGTCAGAAAATGAGCCGCAGTCGATCTATGCTGGTACTCGTTCGGGGCTGCAGGTCTTGAGAAAGGAACGGGACGGATGGGCCTCCACCCAAGTCGACAAGACCGAGGAGATTCGTTCGCTGACGAGTGGACCTGAAGGGCACCTCTGGGCCACTACTTTGGATGGATCTCTTCACCGCATCGAGCTTTCGGACGGCCCAGAGCAAGTGGACTCGAAGACGGTATTCGACGAGGAGAACGGGCTTCCTGACATTTATAAAGTAGCGATAACGGTTGATGGAAAACTCACCGTTCGATCGAAGCAGGGAAACTACCAAGTGGAGAACCCAGAGGCCGCCCCCGAGGACTGGCAGTTTGCTCGCCAACCGTCGCTTCTCCCCGACACATATGATCCCGACTCCCTTGCAGTCCGGGCTTTTCTCGAAGACGAGGAAGGTACTCTCTGGGCGGCTCTCGAAAACCAGGTCTTTAAGGGACAGAAAACGGAGGACAGCAACACCTACTCCTGGGAGGCCGTCGAGCCGCTCCACTTTGGAAAATCTGAAGGGGTCCGATTCCACATCGAAAGAGACGGGCGGATCTGGCTCGGGCTGAATAAATCTCTGATTCGCTATGCACCACAGTCTGACCGAGAGGTAGAGCGGCCACAGCCTGAATTCCGTGCCCTGGTCCGGCAAGTCACGACCCTCCGCAACGACCAAATCGTCTATGGAGGCGCCCCCGAAGGCCTCGGCCCAGACTCCACCCTTCGCCTCCCCTATGCCGGCAACGACCTCCGCTTTGACGTGGCGGCCCCGCTCTACGGAACGGTGACTTCGCATCAATACCAGTACAAGCTTGCTGGCCAAGAAGAATGGTCCAGCTGGACGAAGCAGTCGAACGTCACGTTTACGAACCTGTGGGAAGGAACCTACCACTTTCAGGTGCGGGCGCGCAACGAGCGAGGAGAGATCAGCCAGGCAGGGACGCTGACACTGCACATTCAACCTCCCTGGTACCGAACGGGATGGGCGTATCTGCTCTATGGCATTGGGTTCGTCCTCCTGGGACTGGCCTTTCGACACTACTTCCGAGTCAAGAAGGAGCGAGAACGAGCTCGACGACAGGCCGAGCAGCTGGAGCGAGAGCGCAAAGCCAAGCAACAACTCAAACGAGCCAACGAGCGACTGCGGGAAGCCAACCGCCTCAAGGAAGAGTTCCTGGCCAATACCTCCCACGAGCTCCGAACCCCCCTCACCAACATTCTCGGCTTCATCGACGTGCTCCGGGACACGGCCACTGTCGAACAGGAGCAATTCCTCAGTGCCATTGAGGAAAACGGCAAGCGACTTCAACGCACACTGACTGCCCTGTTAGACCTCTCCAGGCTCCGCTCGGGAGACGACGAGCCGGACCTCCAGCCGACCCCCCTCGGACAATGCGTCCATCGCGTCACGTCCGCCTTCCGATCGGACGCAGAAGAGAAGGACCTCCAACTTCAGGTCGACGTTCCCCCCGAGCCCATCTATGCCCGAGCAGACGAGCAATACCTCGAGCAAATCCTTCGAAACCTGATCGAGAATGCCATCAAGTTTACAGAGGAGGGCCACGTCTCCGTCTCTGTGGTATCTGGCTCCGAGCACGTCGTCGTAGAGGTCGCCGATACCGGCATTGGGATCAGTGAGGAGTTTTTGCCCGAGCTCTTCGAAGACTTCAAGCAGGAGTCCCGCGGCATGGCCCGCTCCTATGAGGGATACGGCCTCGGCCTCTCGATCTCCTCGCGGCTCGCCACGCTCATGGGGGGCGACATCGATGTCGAAAGCACCAAGGGAGAGGGGAGCACCTTCACCCTCCGCATTCCTCGCTTCCGTGCTGCTACGGAAAATGGAAAGGCCTCGGGCACAGAACCCGTTTCTCAGCACTAAAAACCACTGAGGAGCTCCCTTCTCGCTGTCTACTACAGGGCCTGGAACGCCTGCGGGAGCCTGCTCTCTACACGTCCTCCTCCATCTGCGCCTTCGTCGTGTGCGTGGCGGGCGCTTCGACGGGGTTCTCGGGCCAGTAATGCTTGGGGTAGCGCCCCCGCATGTCCTTGCGCACGTCGTAGTACGTTTCCTCCCAGAAATGCGCAAGGTCCTGCGTGATCTGAACGGGCCGCTGGGCAGGAGACAAGAGGTGTAGGGTTAGGGGTACTCGCCCTCCGGCAATGCGGGGCGTCTCCGTGAGACCAAACAGCTCCTGCAGGCGCACGGCCAGCACCGGCGTCTCCGGATCCGAATAGTCGATGGGCCGACGAAACCCGCTCGGCACCTCAATGTGCGTCGGCGCCAGCTCGTCCAGCCGGTTGCGCTGCTCCCAGGTGAGCATGTCACGGAGACGCTCGGGCAGGTTGAGCTGTTGGAGGTCGTCGGCTCGTTTCATGCCGTAGACGTGGGGCAAGAGCCAGTCGTCGAGGGCCTCCAGGAGGGCCTCGTCCTGCACGTCCGGCCAGTCATCCTCGTGGTGGTGCAAAAACGCAATGCGATGCTGCAGCTGTCGGGCGTGGTCGGTCCAGGGGAGCAGATCGAGTCCGTTCTCACGCACGCCATCAACCATGGCCTCGGCCATTGCCGTCGGATCAGGCGAATCGATGGGCCCATCTTTCAACACGAGGGCTCCCAGCTGTTCGCGGCGACGAGCCCTGACCAGCTGGGCATCGGAATCCCAACGGATCTCCGTCTGCGTCTCCATCTGGTCGCCGAAGTAATCGACCAGCTCTTCCTCGCGGATTGGAGCCGCCAGGAAGATGCGATTTTCACGCTGCCGGGCATCGACGTGGGCGGCGACCAAGTAGTCGGCATCCGACAACAATTGAGGGCGGGGCAAGCGGGCAGAACGTCCGTTCTGCAGCCGAAAGCGACCCGCATCTCCCCCTCGACGCTGGGCAATGCGGTCCGGATACGCAAAGGCAGTAAGCAGGCCACAGGCCTCAATGTCCCCTTCTTGATCGGCGTGAATACCCAGCCGCGAGCGCCAGTGGTCGGCCACCTTACGAACGTGTCCCACAGCCCCGTACGGCACCACGTAGCTGCGGGCGTGGTTCGGCGTCGGGCGGTCGCCTCGACGCAGCCGGTGCAACGCCTCGAGTCGCAGGCGCAGGTCGACATCGGGCGCCTCGCCCTGCCCCTTAAAGATGTCGCGTTCACTCAAAAGGGCCGCCAGGTCGCACGCCACGGCCCCGTGGCCGAGCGTCTGTCCGTTCAGGACCATGTGCGCGAGGCGAGGATGGAGACCCAACTCAGCCATACGACGGCCATGGTCGGTGATCGCCCCCTCCGCGTCGATGGCGCCGAGCCGATACAGCAGATCCCGAGCCTGCTGGTAGGCATCGGCCGGTGGTGGATCGAGCCAACGAAGCGCGTCGGGATCCGGCGTGCCCCACATGGCCAGCTCCAACGCCAACGGAGCGAGGTCCGCATTGGTGATCTCCGGCGGGGTGTGATCGTCGAGGTGATGATGCGTGCGCTCCGTCCAGAGCCGATGGCACACGCCCGGAGCCACCCGCCCCGCCCGCCCCTTCCGCTGATCGGCCGACGCCTGGGACACCTTGACCGTCTCCAAACGCGTCATGCCGGTGGTGGCGTCAAAGCGAGGGGACCGCACCAGGCCACTATCCACCACCACGCGAACCCCCTCGATCGTGAGGCTCGTCTCGGCAATGTCTGTGGCGAGAACGACCTTTCGCTCCCCTTCGGGACTCGGAGCAATGGCTGCATCTTGCTTCCCGGGCGGCAGGTTGCCGAACAGCGGGTGCACCGTGACGTCCTTCGGAAGATCGTCTTCGAGGCGCTCCTGCGTGCGTCGAATCTCCCCTGCACCCGGCAGAAAGACGAGCACGTCGCCCGTCGTCGACGATAGAGCCTCCTGCACCTTCGTCGCAACGGCCGACTCGATCCGCCCTTTTACCGGACGATCGGCGTAGTGCACCTCGACCGGATAGCTGCGCCCCTCGCTCTGAATGAGGGGGGCGTCGTCGAGCAGCTCCGCGATCGGCCCCGTGTCGAGGGTGGCGCTCATGACGAGGAGTCGCAGGCGGGGACGCAGGACGGTGCGCGCCTGCAGCGCCAGGGCCAACCCCAGGTCCGCCTGTAGATTCCGTTCGTGGAACTCGTCAAAAAGAACCGCCCCCACGCCTTCGAGAGCCGGGTCGTCCTGAAGCATTCGCGTGAGAACCCCCTCGGTCACCACTTCGATCTGCGTTTGGGCACTCACGTTCGTGTCCATGCGCACCCGGTATCCGACCGTCTCGCCTGCCTCCTCGCCGAGGATCTGGGCCATGTGACGAGCGGCCGCGCGAGCCGCGAGGCGACGCGGTTCCAGTACAATGATCCGCTCTCCATCGAGCCATTCCTCCCCCAGCAAAGCCAGCGGCACACGGGTGGTCTTGCCCGCCCCCGTAGGGGCCTGAAGGACAGCTTCCGTGCCGTTCCGAAGGGCCGCCTTCAACTCAGGCAGAACCTCCTCTATCGGCAGATCAGACATCTTACTGCGGGGGTCGTGACCGAAAAGGGCGGTGTCGTGTTCGCCAGGGACGTTGTAGCCGCCGGGCACAAGGTGGGTTTCGGAGCGACGACCAGGAGTGGACTATGAGAGGCCGTGGCTGCGGCCGAAGGGCCCGAACCGGGTGGAACTCAAGTCCCTTCCTGCACTTCGTCGCCTTCGCGGCGAAAAAGCGCTCCTCATTCCTCGGCCGGGTTCTGCGTGTCAATCCACGCACGGAGAGCCCACTGTGCGCTCTTCCCCCATCGTCGCCCTTTAGCAATGAACACCGGCGCATCAATCCTCAGCTTCTGACGTCCCACAAACGTCTTCACACTGAACATCTGTTCGGACAACTTCTCGGGTTGTCCTGAAAGCCGCCTCGAAGTTAGACGAGCATCCGATCCCCATTTTCGAGCTTGTAATGATCCCGTAAGCCTCTACGATCCAGGAAGGGATTCTTTGCCTCCATCCGTAGATGCACTCCCCCCTTTCCCGATCTACGTTGCAGAGGCCTTTCCTACGAATGGAAACCAACAGCCAGAGTGTCGACTTCATTCGCGAACTGCTCAATGAGTGCGTCGAAGAGGCTCGAACGCAGGGGTTCGAAGGCGGCTTTCACGACTACAAGTTTACCGAGGACGAGCTCGAATACGTCATTGACAAGCTCGGCCGTAAGCCCTCCGAAGAGGAATGGAAAGCCGCTGGAATTGAAGAGGTCGACGGTGCTCATGTAAGCGAGTCAGGGGAAGCGGCCCCCTAAGGGCCGGCCCCCTCGAGAGAAAGACCCACGTTCAGGCTGTTTGCCACTCTCTCGTCGAGCGACTGTTTGTTTCGGCCTCTTCTCGACGTCCGGACAGCCCTCTGGTCCCACTGCGGACATACAGTCCCTCCATCTGCAGCGGATCGCGCACGGTCTGGAGTCCAGAAGATTGCACGAACGACCCATGATGAGCGCTCCTCGGACCTAGAACATGGCTGGGAGGGGTCGCTTCATGCCGAGATCAGAGACATCTACCCGCTATGACTGAAGAAGAACTCTTGCGACGCATCAAGGAGAGAGTGTACAATATGCCTCCCCATCAGGCCCGAGACTGGATCTTAGACGGCGACGCCGCACTTCAAGAAGAAGGCATTTCTGTAGGGCGAAGGCGGAGGCTGTGGAATCACCTGAGGCGTGATGCGCTCCAGCGCCTGGAAGAACGCCAAACGAACGGACGCCCGTTCCTGTACCGTCAGATTGCCGGCACCATCGCTAAACTTCTGCAGGACCTCCACAGACGAGGACAGCGAAGGTCTTCAAGAGGCAAAGCCGCCAAAGATCCCCTCCGGAACGACACCCCTTTTCTGCAGCGAATGTGGGAGTTCGTAGGCTGGTCGTAACGCTCAGCCCCTCGCTAACTGTGGACGACGGAGAAACCGATTTGCAGCCCGTAGAGACCGCTTGCAATCCGGAGGCACAAATCAAAACAGGTTCTTAGAGCTCCAACCCATTCGTCGGCTCCCCCGTGGCTTCCGCCGCGGCCTTGCGCACGAGTTCTTCAAACCGTTCCATCTCGGACATTTCCTCCTTCACTTCATTGCCATGCGTGCACCGACGATCGATAAACTCATCCCAGGCGTCGAGGCTATGCTGGAGCAACTGTAGCAGTTCATCCTTTTCGTCTTGGGTCATAGGTGGCCTCTGAAGATGACTAGAAAGAAGTGACGACGGAAAAAACCTCGACGTGAAAGATGCCGGGTAGAATGAGCTATCCGACCATGTCGCTGATGGACGTAATGTCCGGTCCTTCGTAGTCAGGGTAGCTGTCATGGAACGCCCGAAGGAGCCGATCTCGCGTCTTCTTGCGTGCCTCATCAGCGTCTTCATGAAGATAGATGTGAGACGCCTCATCAATCCGAACGGTTTCGTAGTCGACCCCTGCTTCGTCGAGGAGTGCTTCGAGATCGCCAATGCCGGTTTCCTCAGCCACCCATGTGGCGTCCACGAGCCACTCGGGACCGAAAGAGCCCTCTGGCCTCAACACAAAATCGGCGGCCGGATCGAGCTCATGGTCGACGGGCCGAGCATACGGATCGCCCCCGAGAGGCTCTCCCTCTTCGTAGGCCCAGTCGGCGTCGCGTTCGGCCATCACCTCAATGGTGACGACCGTCCCATCCTGCAGGGCGTCAATCGGGTAAGAGTGACTGACGAGCTGTTCGTCACTCTCTCGAAGTCGTTTGATTACGTCGGCCTCTGCTTCAGCCAGGGTAAAAGTCTTGGGCGGTTCCTCGGGCATAGGGAGGAAGGGTTGAATGAGCGAGGAATGTGGAAAAGTACGTCATCCTCGGCAACACAGCTGGTTCCTAGTGCAGCTCCCTTCGGCGCCCGACCGCTTCTGGACGAAAGCAAGCCGGGGGAAGGAGCACTCCTATTGAACTGTGAGGCAGGCGGGGTCTGTTCTCTGTTGGGCACTCATTCCGCCTGATTCTCCCCTGAGCGAATGGAGCACTTCTCCCCAAAATGGACTGATCAGTTCTGTCTTCTTGGAAACGACTCGAAAAGTGCCTCTCCCGGATCCCTTTCCCATTTCCTCATCGGAGGACGGTTGCAAATCGTCTCAATCAACGACTCCTCCTATTAGAATTGTGGCACTCGTCAAAGACGAAGAGAGTTGTATGAGTGGCTGCCTCACGAATACGTCACGACAGAAGTGGAATAATCATTGCCTTCCCTTTTACGATTCCCTTTCTTAGAGGCGCCGCAGGCTTCCATTTGTGGACGAAGAACTTTGTGTTCTAATACCGGATGGTAGGTTATGAGCATTCTCCTGTTCGTTCTCGGACTCGTTGCTGCAGCCACATTGATCTGGGCATATCTGCGTCGGGCCCAATATGGATTGGATGACATCAAACGAGATGACGCCGAGCATTACGCCTCCCTCCTGAATCTTTACGCCCAAGACTGCACGCGTCATCTCGATGCGGCCCAAAACCCCGATCGTTCCTGGAAAGCTCGAATGGAGCGACTGAATCAGGCAGAAGAGGCAAAACAAAAGCATATCGATACGCTCAGGGAGGCGCCCACCGACATGCGCGATCAGGACTTCGATGCCCCACCGAGCGTCAACCTTCACTCCCTCCGCAGCAAGCTCTTCAACACCCGCAAGGGAGACCCCGACCTTCCCTGGCGCATGCTCCAAGAAGACGAACAGATTGCCCACGCCCACACGTTGGAACGGGCCGCTGCACAGCTCCGAGCCTACGGGGACACGACTTCCGCCGACGAAGTAGGCACGCTGGCTGCAGATATCTACCGGGACCTCATCGATCAACACCCCTCGCTCCCTGTCCCCTACCAGAAACTGGCCGCTCTTTATCGGCGGCAGGCGGAGAGGGACCAAGAACGCGAACTCCTCCGACGAGCACTCGATCAGGCAGAGTTCGACTCCCAGGAACAGCGCCAGGACCTCCAGGATCGGCTGGAGAAACTCCAACAACTTCGAGGAGCATAGAGGATCTTGCCGGGGAAAGCAGAAGGGCGTCTAGGGATCCCATCTGTCTAAAATAAAAAAACCCGGTCGGTGCAAATTTGCACCGACCGGGTCGCAATCACTTAAGATTGCTTGCTCATCTGCTAATCTACAATGTCATCGCTCTTGTCACCAGACCAGGCGAACTGTTTTCTGGCGTTTTGAGCTCTATTGTAGATCAGCACATGAACTTCACTTGGTCTGACGCTCCCGTCCAAAGGGTGATCCCGTCCCCATCCCCGCTCACAGCGTTCTGATCCAGAAGTGACGGAGGCCCTGGAAAATTGAAGGACGACTGACGTTTCCTATTCCTTGTTGCCCCCCCACACTCACTCTGACTAGCGCTCTGATCGCCAACGCGTCGAGGGGGAGTTTCCGGCGTACCTGCTATGACCCGGGACGCAAACACCCAGGACAGATGACCAGGAAGTCCTCCCCCCGGCACATCTAAAGGACAACTCTCCTACCGAACCAGCGTCATCTTCCGCACTTTCGTGGTGCCGTCCACGACGAGCCGAGCCAGGTAGAGCCCACTGGCCACCCGTCGGTCGCTCTCGTCCCGTCCATTCCACTGAACGGTGTGCACGCCGGCCTGCTGTCGTTCATCCACCAGGACGTCCACCTCTCGCCCTAACACGTCGTAGATGGCCAGGCGGACGGACGAGGGCTCCGGCAGGGTATATTCGAGCGTGGTCTGCTCCTCAAAAGGATTGGGATAGTTCGGTGGAAACCGAACTTCGTCGGGAATGGTCGCCTCCTTTTGAGTTTCCACGTAGGATTCGTTGCCGATCAGCAACCGAAACTCCTGCGTCTCGTCGGTCGGCTGGATGGTCACGGTGGACGGAGATCGAAGGTCGTAACTCTGAACGGTCGAGGAATTCACGAGAACGACCTGACGGCC
>CAYXAD010000018.1:8502-23598 GCA_964462965.1 uncultured Salinivenus sp. | reverse complement strand
CTCGTGCATCAGGGCATCATCCTGGGCGAGAAGGAGTACACCGCCTTCCTCGACGGCGACGGCAGCTACGTCTCGGCCGAGCACGTCGATGATGACGTGGACGTTCGAACGGGCGAGGACGTGCGTCGGCAGGAGCTCGACACAGACGACGTGCAAAAAGACGGCGACGCCTTCGTCCTGGCCGACCGGCCCGACGTGCAGGTGGAGGCTCGCAGTCACAAGATGAGCAAGAGTCGGGGCAACGTCGTCAATCCCGACGACGTAATCGAGGAGTACGGCGCCGATGCACTGCGGATGTACGAGATGTTTATGGGGCCGCTCGAGCAGGTGAAGGCCTGGAGCACCAGCGACGTGGACGGCGTCTTCCGCTTCCTCAATCGCGTGTGGCGCCTCATTGTAGACGAAGAGACGGGAGAGCTGCAGGTCACCGACGAGGCGCCCGACCGAGAGCAGCTCCGCGAGCTCCACGGCACCATCAAGAAGGTGACCGAGGACATTGAGGAGTTGGCGTTCAACACGGCCATCGCCTCCATGATGGAGTTCGTCAATGCCGCCAACAAGTGGGACGCAGTGCCTCGGGAGATCGCCGAACCGTTCGTCCTCATTCTGAGCCCCTTTGCTCCGCACATCAGTGAAGAGCTCTGGTCGCGCCTCGGCCACGACGAAAGCCTGGCCTACGAAGACTGGCCGGAGTACGAGGAGTCGCTCCTCGAACGGGAGGTCGTGGAGATGGCCGTCCAGGTCAACGGCACCGTGCGCGGCACCATTGAGGTGGCGGCCGATGCCCCCGAGGAAGACGTCCTCGCCACCGCCAAGGCGGAAGACAACGTCTCCCGGCACCTCGATGGCAAGGAGATCCAGCGCGAGATTTACGTCCCCGGCCAGATCGTTAACTTTGTCGTAAACTGACCACCCCGGTCGGAGGCGATCTCGACAGGGGCTGGGGGCGTGAATCCAGGAAAGAAAGGAGCGTCGTGGTTAGTTTCTACCAACCGCAGGGGAAGGAGCGTCCTCCTTGCCGTAGAGCGAGTACCAGACGAACATCGCTTCGTCCGTTTCGCCGTACGGGCAGTTCACCTCTCGGTACGCCTCCCAGGCCTGACGGTAAAGTTTTAGGCCGCAGCGGCATAGAGACGGAGAAAGCTCCATGTCGTCGCTTTTGACAGGGCCGAGGGAGAGAAGAGAAAAATCGTTGCAGCTGGACATACTGGGTGCTCGAATACATTTAGGGAAAGAGAAACGACACGGACGACGCCTCCGCGTACTCAGCGCCCTATATCTTCCAAAACCGTACCACATCTTCGCTTTCTCCTCGGTTGTCGATTTCGATTTTCATGTCTGACGACGGATCGCTTGATGTCCTCGCCCTTGCTGCTCACCCGGACGACGTAGAGCTCTGTGCAGGGGGCACAGTGTGCCTGCTGGCCCAGCAGGGGTATGACGTCGGCATCGTGGACTTCACCCGCGGCCAGCTCGGGTCTCGCGGCACCCCTGAATTGCGGATGGAAGAGGCCCAGCGTGCCGCAGACATAATTGGGCTTGCCGCCCGCGAGAACCTCGGCATGATGGATGGCGACATTCGGAATACGAAAGCCAACCAGCGTCGGGTGATTGAAGTGGTGCGCCGTTATCGACCCGACATCGTGCTCATTAATCCCCCGGAGTCTCGCCACCCCGATCATAGTGATGCCTCCGAGCTCTCGACGGACGCCCTGTACTACAGCGGGCTTCAGGAGATCG
This sequence comes from uncultured Salinivenus sp., assembly GCA_964462965.1. Classification (GTDB taxonomy): domain Bacteria; phylum Bacteroidota; class Rhodothermia; order Rhodothermales; family Salinibacteraceae; genus Salinibacter. Next base: position 21,858 of record CAYXAD010000018.1, on the reverse strand, counting down.
AGACGACCGGGCCGGAGGGGGCCCCACAGGAGCCCTGGCGCCCGCATCACGTGCTTCACTACATGCAGGCGGTGTCCTTCGAGCCGACCCTTGTGGTCGACGTGACGGACGTGTGGGAGCAGCGAATTGAGGCGTTGCGGGCGTTCCGGTCACAGTTTCACAATCCAGACTACGAGGCCGCGGAGGACGAACCGGAGACGTTCGTGTCCAACCCCCAGTTCTTTGAGTGGATTGAGGCTCGAGCCCGTACCTATGGATACACGGTGGGAGCGACGTACGGGGAGCCGTTTCGATATCGCCACGGCCCCTTTGGGGTGACGGATCTTCCAGCAGTGCTCAGCAAGGAGAAACAGTTTCGGTAGCGTTCTTCGCAGCTAGATCCCGCGTGAATTGTGGGCGTTCGCCCTCCTGGAGTGCAACAAAGCCCGCTCTGAGAGTTTAGGAAATAGACGCGTACCGTGACTTTTCATTTTCTGCATTGACACCACCGGTCACGGCGCAGTATATTACGTGCTGTTCTTCTCGAATGGATCCACTTTCATCCGGCGTATGGCCGATACTAGTGATTTTCGGAATGGAATGACGTTTATGTGGAAGGACGATCTCTGGGAGATCGTCGACTTCCTGCACGTCAAACCGGGCAAGGGAGGGGCGTTCGTGCGGACGACCTTGAAGAACATCAAGGATGGGCACGAGGTGGAGGAGACCTTCCGGGCCGGGGCCAAGGTCGACGAGGTGCGTGTCGAACGGCGGCCGCATCAGTACCTCTATGAGGACGACTACGGCCTCCACTTTATGAATACGGACTCGTACGAACAGTTTTCGATGCCGCCCGAGCAGGTGGAGGGGCGCGACTTTTTGAAGGAGGGGGGCGACGTCGATATCTTGTTTCGGACCGACACTGAAGAGCCCCTTCGCACGGAGATTCCGCAGAAGGTCGAGTTGGAAGTCGTCGAGACGACGCCCGGGGTCAAGGGAAATACAGCACAGGGGGGCGACAAGCCGGCCACCCTCGAGAGTGGTGCAACCGTTGACGTTCCACTGTTCATCAATGAAGGAGACGTCGTCCGCGTAAACACGAAGACGCGAGAGTACGAAACACGCGTCTCGGAGGCGGAGGGACCCACTGTGTAACCTTGTCCGGAGAGGGACGAGGGCAAGGCATGGCAAGCCCGTAGGCTTTTTCGTAGACACCCACCAGACGTATGAAGCTCTCGAAAATACAGGAACTGCTTCGGCTCGTTGCTGAAAGCGGGGTGTCGGAGGTTGAGATTGAGGAAGATGATTTCAAGCTAACCATCCGACAGAACAGCCCTCAGGTTCTCATGCAGCCGGCAAGTTACCCGGCGCAGATGCCCTATGGGGGCGCACAAGGGGCGCCGCAGCCCCCCCCGGCGTATCCACAGCCCCAGCAACAGGCGCCGCACCCCCCGTCTGGACCGCCTCAGCCGTCTGCTTCGGGGAATCCTCAGCAGTCACCGACCCCGGAAGAAACGGCCCAGAACAGTGCCTCCGCGTCGACCTCTACTCAGGAGGCCAGTGAAAATGGGACCACCGAGGCCGATACAGAGGCTGCGGCCGATGAGCACGTGGTCAAAGCGCCCATCGTCGGTACCTTTTACCGCGCTCCGTCTCCCGACGCCGACCCCTTCGTGGAGGTCGGTGATTCCGTGTCCGAAGGAGACGTGCTTTGCATCATCGAGGCCATGAAGCTGATGAATGAGATCGAGTGTGAGACGTCGGGCACGGTCAAGGAGATTTTGGTCGAAGACGCCGAGCCGGTCGAGTTCGATCAGCCGCTCCTCGTCATCGACGAGAGCTAATTCATCGGTGACGGTCTTTTCGGCCCCGTTTTGATCGGGGCCCTTTCCATTTTGCCTTTTCTGTGGTGTATTTAGAATCGATCTCAGTCCCCATTGGGGGAAGCGAGAGCATGTCCTCGACCAGCCTGCCCTCGATCATCGTCGGTGCTGTCGGGGTGCGCGAACCTGCTGATCGCACCTCCAGGGGCGTGTTGAGATCGATTCATCGTCCTGCCTTTTCGCTGTCCCGAGGTCCGTTCTCTAAGAACCGGTGAGTGACATTCAGAAAATTCTAATCGCCAACCGCGGCGAGATTGCGCTGCGCGTCATCCGCACCTGCCATGAAATGGGGCTCGACACGGTGGCCGTCTACTCGACGATCGACCGGGACGCCCTCCACGTCCGCTTTGCCGACGAAGCCGTCTGCATCGGCCCTGCCTCCTCCAGTGAAAGCTACCTGCGGCCCGACCGCATCATTGCCGCTGCGGAGGTAACGGGGGCCGACGCCATCCACCCGGGCTACGGCTTCCTCTCGGAAAACGCCGAGTTTAGCCAGATCTGTGCCGACAACGACATCGAGTTTATCGGCCCGTCGCCCGAGACGATTCGGCTCATGGGGCAGAAGTCTCTCGCCAAGAAGACGATGAACGAAGCCGGGGTTCCCATCGTGCAGGGGTCGGACGGGACGGTCGATAGCCTCGAGGAGGCCCGCAGTATTGCCGTCGACATTGGATTTCCCGTGATGGTAAAGGCCGCCGCAGGGGGTGGGGGGACCGGCATGCGCCTCGTTCGCTCCGAGGATGAGTTCGAGCGGGCCTTCAACGGAGCGCGGTCCGAGGCCGACGCCGCCTTTGGCAACCCGGAGGTCTACATCGAAAAGTTTGTCGAGAACCCCCGCCACGTCGAGATCCAGCTCCTGGGCGATGGGAAGGGCAACGTAATGCACTTCGGCGAGCGCGAGTGTTCGATTCAACGCCGGCACCAGAAACTCGTCGAGGAGGCGCCTTCTCCGATCGTGGACGAAGAACTTCGTGAGGAAATGGGCGAGGCTGCCATCCGCGGAGCGAAGTCCGTAAACTACGAGGGGGCCGGGACGATCGAGTTCCTGGTGGGGGCCGATGGAAACTTCTACTTTATGGAGATGAACACGCGGATTCAGGTGGAGCACCCGGTGACCGAGGAGGTGACCGATTGCGACCTGGTCGAATATCAGATCCTCGTGTCGATGGGCGAAACCATCGGGACCGAGGCGGCCACGATGGAGGGACACGCCATCGAATGTCGCATCAACGCGGAGGACCCATTCAAAAACTTTAGCCCCTCTCCGGGGACCATCACCGCGTTTCATCAGCCGGGAGGGCACGGCATCCGCGTCGACACGGCGGCTTATTCCAGCTACCGCATTCCGCCCACGTACGACTCGATGATCGCCAAGCTCATCGCCTACGGGAAGACTCGCGAGCAGGCCATCCGAAAGATGCGCCGGGCCCTCGACGAGTTCGTCATTGAAGGGATTCAAACCACGATTCCCTTCCATCAGCAACTCATGACCGACGAGCGGTTCCAGAACGGCAACTTCAACACGCGCTTCCTCGACGACTTCGAAATGCGCCCGGCGCCGGTCGAGGCCAGCTAGGAGAAGGGGGGCTTTGGATTCCTCCTCACGTGTCGTATTTTCACGCGAACTGTTTTCGCAATTGCACGCCAACCCGACGGATGGATATCCCGGACGATCTCTACTATACGGAAGACCATGAGTGGCTGCGTCTCGAAGATGGGACCGCCACAGTCGGCATTACAGAGTTCGCACAGAACGAGCTCGGAGACATTGTCTTCGTGGAGCTGGAACCTGAAGGGACGGAGCTCGGTCAGAGCGACATCTTTGGAACTGTCGAAGCCGTAAAGACGGTATCGGAACTGTTCATGCCCGTGAGTGGCACCATTACGGCCATCAATACTGAGCTCGACACCGCCCCGGAAGTCGTAAATGACGATCCGTACGGCGAAGGGTGGATGGTCGAGATCGAGGTGTCGGATCCCGACGAGATCGACGAACTCCTGAATGCCGAGGCCTACGCCGAATTGACCTAAACGGAAGGGCAGAGCGAGATGCTACGTCGGGGCTTGCCTTGAGCGTATCAGCGTATCGAGCACTTCGTATTGCGTGATGCGTATTCCGTCGTGCGTGAGCATTAATGAGAGATGGAATACGCAATTCGAAATACGCAATACGTAATACGCAATAGACCGAGATGCACGAGAAAATTCTTATCCTCGACTTTGGATCGCAGTACACGCAGCTCATTGCGCGGCGTGTGCGGGAGACGGGGGTCTATTCAGAAATCTATCCCTGTACGGTCGATCCTGCGGACATCGAAGCACAGCAGCCGCAGGGATTAATTCTCTCCGGGGGGCCGTGTTCGGTCTACGACGACGAAGCGCCACAGCTCGATCCCGCCCTGCTCGAGATGCGGCGGCCGGATGGGTCTCTCGTGCCCGTGCTCGGCATCTGTTACGGCCTGCAGGCCATGGCGCATTTGCAAGGGGGGGACGTCGAGCGGGCCGATCGGCGCGAGTTCGGTCGGGCTCGCATTCAGATTTCCAACGGCTCAGAGGATACCGGCGAGGAGCCCGATCTCTTTCGGGACGTGCCCGGCGGCTCAACGGTCTGGATGAGCCACAGCGATCACCTCACGGCGCTTCCCGAGGGGTACGAAGCGATTGCCCACACGGAGAATGCTCCGGTCGCAGCCGTCCGCAGTACCACAGCCCCCCACTACGGGGTGCAGTTTCACCCTGAGGTCGTCCATACCGACTTCGGTCGGCAGATTCTGGAAAACTTTGCGTACGAAATTTGCGGCTGTACCGGTGACTGGACCCCTGCCTCCTTCGTCGAAGAGAAGACGCGCGAGATCCGCGAGCGGGTGGGAGATCGGCACGTAATTCTCGGTCTGTCCGGAGGCGTCGACTCGTCCGTGGCCGCGGCGCTCATCCACGAGGCCATCGGGGATCAGCTGCACTGCATCTTTGTCAACAACGGATTGCTCCGGAAAGGGGAGTGGGAGCAGGTGCAGGAGACGTTCCGGGGGCACTTTCAGATGGACCTGCACACGGTCGACGCCACAGACCGCTTCCTCGACCGCCTCGAGGGGGTCGTCGATCCGGAAGAGAAGCGCGTGATCGTGGGCAATACGTTCATCGACATCTTTGAAGGGCAGACGGACAAGATTACGAAGCAGCTGGGGCAGCGCCCCGACTTTCTCGCCCAGGGGACCCTCTATCCCGATCTCATCGAGAGCGTCTCGTTCAAAGGTCCTTCGGCCACCATCAAGACGCATCACAACGTCGGAGGGCTGCCCGATCAGCTCGATTTTGAACTGATCGAGCCCTTTCGGGAGCTCTTTAAGGACGAGGTGCGGGAGATTGGCCGACTTCTCGACGTTCCTGAGCCCATTGTGGGCCGCCACCCGTTCCCGGGGCCTGGATTGGCCATCCGCATCCTGGGTCCCGTCACCCCCCACCGCCTGGCGCTCCTGCGTGAGGCCGATGCCATCTTTATCGAGGAGCTCCGGGCTCAGGATCTCTACGACGAAGTGTGGCAGGCCTTTGCCGTGCTACTTCCCGTACAGAGCGTCGGCGTCATGGGAGACGAGCGAACCTACGAGAACGTCTGCGCGCTCCGGGCCGTGACCAGCATAGACGGGATGACGGCCGACTGGGCACATCTCCCTCACGACTTTCTCGGTCATGTGTCCAGTCGCATTGTCAACGAGGTTCCCGGCATTAATCGCACGGTGTACGACATCAGCTCCAAGCCCCCGGCAACCATCGAATGGGAGTGATCGTGCCGACGTTTGCAGTCGCTACGGCTTCTCCACGTTGGACCAGTTTGCACACGTTGGCGGTTGATCGTGGTGTATCTGTTGTTCCTAACGACCGCTCCGGGTTCGTGAAGCACGCCCTATTAGATTCTATCCTTCAATGAGAGATCGTCGGCTTTTACATGCGTCTCTTCTCGTCGCTGTCCTTCTGCTCTTGATAGGAGGAACAGCGGCGACGAGTGCTCTGGGACAGGCCCGAGATACCATTCCGCGGAATTCGGACGCGGAGCTCATGTTCGAGCAGGGGCTTTCGGCCTTTGAGCAGGAAAACTACGAGATTGCCTATGAGCGCTTTCGTCTCGTTACCGACTACGACCTCAACCGGACGACGACGGCGGCCATGCTCATGGCGGGCAAGTCGCTCCTCCGGATGGAGCGCTATGAGGAGGCGATAGACCGTCTCGAGACGTTGCTCGAGCGCTACCCCGAGACGAGCTACCGGGAAGAAGCCGAGAGAGCGATCGAGGTTGCTCAGCGGAGCCTCCAGGAGGGCGGTCAGCAGGCGGACACCCTGCGCCTCGGCATTCTGCTTCCCATGTCGGGCGACCAGGTGTCGTGGTCACAGGCCTTCTTTAATGGGATTCGGCTCGCCGTGGACCAGCACAATGGCATCCGGCGGCGATTCTTGCTGCCTTCAGACCTGCAAGCGTCGGCAGATTCCTTTGAAGTGTACGACACGGCCGACGCCTACAGCGACAGCCTCGCGGAGGCCAATGGAGCCACCACAGTGGTTACTCCCAAGGACACGATCCAGGTGGACTCGCTGCAGGTAGTCACCGAGCGTGTCGACCGCCCGGATTGGGTTGCCAAAATGTATTTTCGCCAGGTGGGAGGCGGTGCCGAGGCCACTCGTGCTGTCACCGACTCGCTCGTCCGTCAGGATGACGTGGACGTTATTATTGGGCCTCTCGTCAGCCCGAAGGCGCGGGCGGCTGGAGAGCGGGCCGAGCAGGCCGAGGTTCCTCTTGTGGCTCCGTTGGCCACGGATGAGAGTGTTTCGGCGGGGCGTAACTTCGTCTTTCAGGTCAATCCGACGATTCCGTTGCGGGGGCGCCTCATGGCCCGGTTTGCAGAAGAAAGCCTCCTCCTCGAAGAGGTGGGGGTTATCTATGAGCGGGGATCTGAGAGACGCGGAGGCCCTCTCAGTGAGCAGGGCCAGATGGTCAAGGGGTTTCAGGAAGGAGCCCAAGAGCATGATCTGGACGTTCCTTTCACGCTACAGCTCGACAGGGCCCGAGACTGGTCGCGCTTGCCCGAAGCCTACGATCGGGACTCGACGCTCACCGACTCGATGCTGACGGCCGCGGAGGCGCTGTATGTACCCATGACTGGGAGCAACGCTACGGGCAAGATTCAGGATGCCCTTACGGGGATCAGTCGTCTTCTCCCTGGGACGCGCGTTCTCGGCAACAGCCGATGGCACGATCTACCGGTTGAGAAGGAGGCCAGTCAATTTCGGACGACCTACACGAATGACTTTTACGTGCAAACCGGGCGCCCGGCGGTGCAAGAGTTTATCCGGCGCTATCGGATGCTGACGGGAAATCCGCCCGATGCATTGTCGACCACGGAGAGACGCCTCGCCTACACTGGATATGACGTCGCGGACTTCCTTCTCACCCATCTGTCTCCCTCCTCCTCCCGTTTTCGTCCCGAGACGCTCCGTTCAGCCGCGGAGTACGAGGGGCTCGGGGTTCGGATTCACTTTCAGGGGGGGAACGTCAACGAGGCCCTGTTCTTTCATCGGTACCGGAACGGTCGTCTCGAGCTTTTGCACTAGCCTCTACGGGGGCTTCCGGCCTCTTCCGTCAGGTGTCTGAGTCCATCGGGGATTAAAAGACGAAGGAGGAACAGACCCCACCCGGCTCCGTTTCGGCTCCGCGTTGCGCCTCAGCCCAACCCACCTCCTTCACGGAGTGGGAGGGCACAGGCAGACGGATTCCGACGCCTTTCTTACTGCACCGGCATCTGTTCATGCGTTTCTCGGTCCTGAGTACAGTTCTCGCTTTCGTGCTCCTCGGGGGCCTCGTCGGCTGTTCGGGGGGGCAGCAGATTACCCACACTGGTCCCCAGGAGGCATACGAACAGGGGGTGGCCAACTACGAAGAAGGGGATTATGAACAGGCCATTCGATACTTCCGGGCGGTTTTTCAAGAATACGGTCGAGGGAACGAGTGGGCGCCCAACGCTCAATTTCAGTTGGCCATGGCGCACCGCAAGCAGGGAAAGCACCTGATGGCTGCGAATGAATTCCAGCGTTTTACCCAGCTGTATCGCAACCATGAGCGGGTGCCTCGGGCCGAGTTCGAACGAGCGAACTCCTATTATCGACGGTCCCCACAGTATCAACTCGATCAGTCGGACACGCGGCAAGCCCTCTCTCTCTTCCAGCTGTTTATGGACCGCTATCCCGACCACGAGCTCGTTCCTGAGGCCCAGAAGAAGGTCGACGAGCTCCGGGCCAAGCTTGCGCGTAAAAAGTATGATGCGGCCCAGCACTACGAGAACCGAGAAATGTGGCAAGCGGCCACTGAAACCTATGAACTCGTCTTCGACCAGTATCCGGGTACGCCGTGGGCCGACAACGCCCTTCTCGGGGCCGTCCGCTCCTATATTTCCTACGCCGATCGCAGTGTCCAACAGCGCCAAGCCGAGCGATACCAGCAGGCAATCGATCATTATGAGCGGCTTGCGCAGGTCTTTCCGGAGAGTGAACTGCTCGGTCGTGCCGAGAGGCTCCGCAAGGAAGCGCAGCGGAAGCTGGAGGACGTGCAGGCCAGTGAGCAATCGATTGCTCGGGAGGGGACCGCTGACGGTGCAAACTGAGTGGAGGCGCCCACGCCAGTCTGATCAACCATGGACATTGGTCTCTTTGGGGGATCCTTTAACCCTCCCCATGTCGCACATCTGATTGTTGCCGAGATCGTCCGCGATCAGTTTGATCTGGATGAGGTCTGGTGGATTCCGAATGCGACTCCACCTCACAAGTCCAATGAGAACCTCGCCGCGGTGAGGCATCGCCTCGAGATGACGCGTCGGGTCGTGGAGCCCAATCCCACCTTCCGTCTTTGTGACCTGGAGGTGGACCGAGAGGGCGTGTCTTACACGGTCGAGACGCTTCGTGTGCTACAGGAGCAGTATCCGGAGACGACGTTTGCTCTCATTATTGGAAGTGACAGCCTCGATCACTTTGCCGAGTGGCATCGCCCCGACGAGATTGCCGAGCGCGTTCCGCTCATCGTGTACAAGCGGCCCGGGGCCATCGAGGCCGTCGCCGAGTCCCGGTTTGCGAATCACGTGCGGTACGTGGCAGCCCCCATCATGGAGGTCTCGGGGACAGAGGTGCGAGCCCGGTGTCGAGCGGGCAGATCCATTCGCTACCTCGTCCCGGACGCCGTGCGCACCTACATCGAGACGCACGAGCTGTACACAGACGGCTAAGCGTCGGTCCCTCGGATTCTGAGTCCCGAGGGGACCCTCGGCTCGCGTGCGGGGAGGAAGCGGTCGACAGGAGTGGGGCCGCCGAACTTTCCTGTTGGCTCTGTAGTTTGGACCGACCGACGGGGCCAAGGAATCTTGTTGGGCCGTCTTCCACTGCGCACCTCTTTCGAATCAGCTCTCGATTCTTTTCCCATGGCCGTTACCGAGTCGACGATGATGGAGCTGGGCCGCACGGCCCCCGACTTTTCGCTTCCCGTTGCCAACCCGGAGGTTGACGATCGTGGCGAGGAGCATCGCTCGCTCGACGACTATGCCGATGCGGAGGCGCTCGTCGTCGTGTTCATGTGCAACCACTGTCCCTACGTCAAACACGTCGAGGACGCTCTCTTGGACGTCGCCCGCGAGTATCAGGACCGGGGGGTACAGTTTGTCGGCATCTGCTCGAACGATCCCGAGCGTTATCCGGACGACTCCTTTGAAAGCATGGCGGAGCGGGCTCAGACGAAGGACTATCCGTTTCCGTATCTCCAGGACGAGACGCAAACGGTGGCTCGAGAGTACCAGGCGGCCTGTACGCCCGACTTTTACGTCTTTGACGCTGACCGTGCCCTTGCGTACCGTGGCCGCTTTGACGAAACGCGCCCCGATCAGGGAGAAGCACACGGCGAAGATCTTCGCCGCGCCCTTGACGAGCTGCTGGAGACGGGCGACGTGACCGTGGAGCAAAAGCCCTCCATGGGGTGCAACATCAAGTGGAAGCCGGGTCGGGAACCCGCTCACGTTTAAGACTGCTCCGCGCGCAGGAATTGGGTAGGGGGAGCGAGGGCCGAGCACTTCCTAAAGCGATCACAGTTCAGACGTCAGCCGTATCGAATGGGCACTGTCGACGTCCCCTCGGTTTCCGCACAGGCCCACTCTGTGAGAGGCGACGGTCGATAATAGATGACACACCGTATTGTGACCTCAGCCTCAATCAGGAAGACCATGGAGGAGTGATCATGTTTAGCAAACGGGCATTTCGGAGCTGGGGACACATTCTTGTGGGAGCCTGTGCCTTTGCGTTTTTATTCCTGGCAATCATGGTTCTGTCTGAGGAAGTGATCGGGCAGGGAGCACGGCTGTCTCGTGCTGCGGTGACGCTTAGCGTCGCGGCCTTTGTCGGATATGTGGGCACAGCCTGGCTGGTGCGACACGACGACTCGTCCCGACAGTGACGGCTTCCAGCTTGTCTCGGGCTGCTGACACTCAACGATAGGGACCGTAGGAGGCCCTATCGCCGGCAGAGAGCGGCTGGAATCATAGCGGTGATAAATTCATACTACCTACACCGGTTGAGGTCGGAGCCGAACGATTGGATGAGGCCGTTTGGAAGCGCTTTCATCTCGGGCTCGCGGCCTCGGTCGCATCTCACGACTGTCTCGTCAAACTTTCAAGGTGATATCATGAGCAAGGATGCTGCCGACACGACCACGCCCGAAGAGGAACGCTCGGCGTTCGAGAAAGCCCAGGAAGAGCAGGAAGATGTAGACCCACGGACGATCCCTCAGAAGTTGGAAGAGGCCCCTCCGGTCGGAGACGAGATCGACTATCCGGATCACTCCGAGGAAGACCACGAAACCTGGAAAATCCTCGTCGAACGCCAGATGGAGCAGCTCCCGGGTCGGGCCTGTGAGGCCTACCTTCAGGGGCAGGAGGTCTTGAAGCTCGAATCCGACCGGATTCCCCCCTTGGCGGACTTGAGCCAGCGGCTCAACCAGGCGACGGGATGGAAGGTGGCCAATGTCCCGGGACTGATCCACGAGAAGGACTTCTTCACCCTGCTTTCCGAGCGCAAGTTTCCCTCCACCAACTATGTCCGCGGTCGGGATGAGCTCGACTACACCCCGGCGCCCGATTGCTTCCACGACATTTTTGGGCACATGCCCATGCTCACCCAGCCGGATTTTGCCGACTTCTACCAGTTGTTCGGCAAGGCAGCACTAAATGCGGAAGGGGCCAATCGTCCCCGGCTGGAACGCTTCCACTGGTTTACCGTCGAGTTTGGATTGATTCGAGAGAAGGGGGAGAAGCGCATCTTCGGGGCAGGAATCGTGTCGTCGAACGAAGAGGTGACCCACGCGCTTTCCGATGAGGTGACGCTCCATCCTTTCGATCCCGAGCATATCGTCGAGAAGGACGACTACGAGGTGTATAACTTGCAGGACGAGCTTTTCGTGCTCGATTCCTTCGAACAGCTCGTGGACGGCTTCCGCGACTGGACGACGAGCAAGGGACTTCTGTAGCTGTTCTCGAGCGCTTCGGAAGGTCCCCCGTCTTGCCCCTGGCAGGACGGGGTCTTTTCTTGAGTTCCACTCCGGAATCGGAACGAAGGCCTTTGGAAACGACGCCTCCGGGACTGCTTACATACACCCCGTGTGGATCTTTCGAACAAGAAGGTGGAACCGTCTATGGAGACAGATACACAGGAACGCCTCTCGGCCCGCATCACTGGTCGCGTTCAGGGAGTTGGATTCCGCAACTTTACCCAGATGCGAGCTCGTCAGCTCGGCGTGACCGGCTGGGTGCGGAACGAAGACGACGGGTCGGTGCGATTAGAGGCCGAAGGGCCCCGGGGGGCCCTGGAAGAGCTCGCTGAGGCCGTGCGGGAGGGGCCTCGGATGGCCCGAGTCGAAAACGTCGAGGCAGACTGGGCCCGTTCGGACGATGAATTTGAAGTCTTCCGCGTGCGTCGGTAATCCCTGCGGTGGGAGCTTACAAAGGACAGAATGAGTAATGGCAGACCCCTCAGATTCTCGGCTCTCGGACGAGGGTACACAGTCCTCAGTAGAGGCTCCCACCCGCCTCCAGTTAATCGACCGGGCAATTCGTCGTCTCGAGGGAGCAGATCGTGAGGCCCCCCGACGGACGGCCGCGTGGCTCCTGACGGATGTCCTCGGCTGTGACCGCGGAGAGCTGTACGCCTATTCGGACCGGCCTGTGTCGCCCGCTGACGTTCAGGAGTTCACTGCCTACGTCGATCGCCGGGTACAGGGGGAGCCGCTCCAGCACATTCTCGGACACACCTCGTTTTACGGGCTTCGCATCCAGGTGACGCCCGACGTGATGGTGCCCCGCCCCGAGACGGAGCTGGTGGTAGAGCAGGCCCTTGCCTGTATTGAAGAGGTGGACGCTCCTCGCATGCTCGATGTGGGCACGGGCAGCGGGTGCATCGCCCTGGCCCTGAAACACGAGCGGCCCGACGCGACTGTGTATGCCTGCGACGTGAGTCCCGAGGCCCTCGACGTTGCCCGTGCCAATGCCCGTGCCCTCGAGCTCGACGTCCGTTTCCTCGAAGCCGACCTTCGAGGTGAGCCGGAAGCTCATCAAATGCCGGACGATTTAGATCTCCTCATTTCGAATCCGCCCTATATTCCCGACGACGAGGCAGGGACGCTCCCGGCGGTCGTTCGGGAGTACGATCCCGACGTCGCGCTCTTCTCCGGCGACGATCCGCTCTTGTTCTACCGGGGTCTCACCGGTTGGGCACAGGGGCTCTGTAGAAGCGGGGCGGCCATTGTGTTTGAAGTTCACGCCGACTATGCGGAGGAGGTGGCAGGGCTGCTGCGTTCAGAAGGGATCCGGGACGTGCACGTGGAGAACGACTTGAACGACCGCCCGCGCATCGTCTGGGGACGCCGGCCTTGACCGTGAACGAGACGGGCGAGATAGGGGTAAAAGCGAAAACCGCTTCTCATCTTGAGTTGCCAGCCATGTCTTCCAGAGAGGATATTGTCGACCGCCTTTGCCCTGTCCTTGAGGTGCATCCCGTTCGCTTTGCCCTTCTGCATGGGTCCGTGGCGGAAGATCGAGCGACGCCCGTTAGTGACGTGGATGTGGCACTCTACGTGGAGGATCGGGACGTTTTTTTTCGGCTCGTCGTGGAGCTAGACGAGGCGATTCCGGATCAGCGGGTTGACGCCATGAATTTGGTACAACAGCCGGCAACGATTTATTATCGAGTGTTGTCCACGGGGACCATCATTCACATGTCTGATGAGGACTTGTACTACCGGGAAAAGTATCGCGTCATGCGGGAGTACCTAGACTTCAAACCCATCCACGATCGAATTCTACGGGACATGGACCGTCGTCTTGAAGACGGACGTTATGGAGAACCTATCGAGTAGAATCAAGCGGCTGGAGGAGAACCTCCGCGAACTTCGGCATTTCGAGGATGTCACCCTCTCCGATCT